>NZ_CBDNNH010000016.1:0-137833 GCF_965318445.1 Anaerosinus sp.
AAGACCCCTTGAAGAAGACAAGGTAGATAGGCCAGATGTGTAAGTACAGTAATGTATTTAGCTGACTGGTACTAATAGGTCGAGGGCTTGACTTATAAACAAGCGAAGCAAAGAAGCGGACTGAAAGGAAAGCTGATTTGAGTGAGACGTTTAGTTCCGAGCGAAAGTGAGGAACATCTTATAAAAAATGTAGTTAAGATTAATTTCAAATCTTCTGTATAGTTTTGAAGGAACATATCTAAAAAGAAAGTTCACTTCAAGAAGCACGGATGACTAGAAATGTGCAGATACAAGGCGCAGCGGAAAGAAGAGAGGGAGGCGTAATGAGAATTACGTTGACTGAACGGATTGAGCAGTAACGAAGTAGATGTGCGTTTATAGACAGACGGATCTGGTGTCGATAGCTATAGGGTACCACCTGTTCCCATACCGAACACAGTAGTTAAGCCTATACACGCCGAAAGTACTTGGATGGAAACGTCCTGGGAGGTTAGGTAGTTGCTAGTTAGAGAGGGCCAAATGAATATAAGTATTCGTTTGGCTTTTGTTATATGGTGGCTATGGTGAAGTGGTTAACACGACGGATTGTGGCTCCGTTACTCGTGGGTTCGATTCCCACTAGTCACCCCATATAATACACAGGGGTATAGCTCAATTGGTAGAGTAGTGGTCTCCAAAACCATTGGTTGTGGGTTCAAGTCCTACTGCCCCTGCCAACTTTATATTGTTCATGGAGTGGTACTCAAGAGGCTGAAGAGGACGGTTTGCTAAATCGTTAGACGCGCAAGCGTGCGTGGGTTCGAACCCCACCCACTCCGCCATTATAGGAATGTAAAGCTTTGGATTTATCCAAAGCTTTTTTTGTTAGTATTCTTTACTATTTTGAATGAATTTTCAAATTTTTGTATTAGAAATGACGATAAAGGGAACTTTTAAAATATCGTTAATTACTAGTTGAAGAACGTAAAAAATAACTAATTTATTGTAAATTTTTATTCCTTGACTTTATTGGCAAAATGTGATTTTATTTATGTAGTAGTCTGCCGGATTTTGTCGGGGTACAGGCGTAATTTTATAGAGAAAGGCAGATTTAGTTGATGCATGAACATGAGCAAAATATTATCAATTTAGTCAATCTTACTAAACAATTTGATGATCATACCGTTTTAGATAAGATTAATTTATATATTAGGAAAAATGAGTTTCTAACCTTATTAGGACCTAGTGGTTGTGGAAAAACTACAATGTTAAGGATTATTGCTGGCTTTGAACAAGCAACGGAAGGAACAGTTCTTTTTGAGGGCAAAGATATTAATCATGTTCCACCTTATAAGCGAAGAATTAATACAGTTTTTCAGAAATATGCATTATTTCCGCATATGAATGTATTTGAAAATGTGGCTTTTGGTTTAACGATAAAAAAGGTATCCAAAGATGAAATTAGAAGACGAGTAAAGGAAATGCTCGCACTAGTTAATCTTTCTGGTTTTGAAAAAAGAAAAATTGATTCTTTGAGCGGTGGACAGCAGCAGAGAATTGCTATCGCAAGGGCTTTGATTAATGAGCCAGAGGTATTATTGCTAGATGAGCCGTTAGGTGCATTAGACTTGAAACTTCGAAAGGATATGCAGACTGAATTAAAAAAGATACAGAAACGAGTTGGCATTACCTTTATTTACGTTACGCATGATCAAGAAGAAGCTCTAACTATGAGTGACACTATTGTAATTATGAATGGTGGGCGAATTCAGCAAATTGGTCATCCGGAAGATATTTATAATGAGCCGAAGAATCCTTTTGTTGCTGATTTTATTGGTGAAAGTAATATTATTGATGGAAAAATGATAAAAGATGGTTTGACGTTTTTTGCAGGACGTGAATTTATTTGTGTTGATGGCGGATTTCAAGAGAATGAAGCTGTCGATATTGTTGTTCGTCCAGAGGATATTCAAGTTGTTGACCAAGGATCGGGAATGTTGGTCGGTCGGGTAGAGTCGGTTACTTTTAAAGGAGTACATTATGAGATGATGATAAAAGCGGCCGAGTTTGCTTGGATGGTGCATAGTACAGTAATGGCACCAATTGGAGCAATAATTGGAATGAATATTGGACCAAATGAAATTCATGTAATGAAGAAGGTGAGAGTTTAGTGGAAAAACGTTGGATTGCTTATCCGTATCATATATGGATGGCAATTTTTACAGTTGTGCCGTTAGCATTAATTGTCTTTTATGCTTTTACATTACCGAATGAATTTACATTTTCTTTAGAGAATATAAAGCGTGTAATGGAACCACTTTATTTAGAAGTTTTGTTGCGTTCAATTTATTTGGCATTAGTTAGTACAGTGATTTGTTTTATTATTGGTTACCCAATGGCATTAATTTTATCTGAAACTTCGATAAAGTATCGTAATATGCTAGTTTTGATGGTAGTTATTCCAATGTGGATGAATTTTTTACTTCGTACTTACGCTTGGATGACTCTTTTAGAGAGAAAAGGGTTAATTAACTCTATTTTGACGAATCTACATTTACCTACAATTAATATTCTTTATACCGACTATGCAGTTATTTTAGGGATGGTTTATAATTTTCTGCCATTTATGATTTTGCCTATTTACTCGGTATTAATGAAATTGGATAAGAGTCTTCTAGAGGCGGCTGATGATCTTGGAGCAAATAAATGGACGTCTTTTCGTAAGATTACTTTCCCATTAAGCTTACCAGGAGTCTATGCTGGGATGATTATGGTGTTTATGCCTGCCGTCACTACATTTGTTATTTCACGTTTGCTTGGTGGTGGTCAATATATGTTAATAGGAAACCTAATTGAACAGCAATTTTTGGCGATTGGTGATTGGAATTTTGGAGCATCATTATCTGTTGTTATGATGGCTTTGATTTTATGCAGTTTAGCATTCATGGGACGCTATGAAAAAGATAATAGAGGGGGAGGGATGTTTTGGTGATGAATTTTTTAAAAAAATCTTACACCGGAATTGTCTTTGCCTTTCTGTATGCGCCGATTTTTGTACTCATTATATTTTCTTTTAATGATTCAAAATCTAGAGGCAGCTGGGACGGCTTTACTTTGCGCTGGTATGAGGAGTTATTTAATAATAGTGAAATTTTAACGGCGCTTTATTACACACTCTCTGTTGCAGTAATATCAGCGATTTTAGCGACGATTATTGGAACGGTTGCCGCTTTAGCGATTCATAATCATATGAAGCCTATTCAAAAAAATATCGTTATGAATTTAACGTATCTACCAGTATTAAATCCTGATATCGTAACAGGAATTTCGTTAATGTTGCTGTTTATTTTTGTTAAAATGGACTTAGGATTTTTTTCATTATTGATTGCGCACACGGTCTTTAACGTCCCCTATGTTATTTTGGCAATTTTACCGAAATTGAAACAGTTTAATAATAGCTTATATGAGGCTGCGTTAGATTTAGGAGCCAGTCCATCTTATGCATTTAAGAAAGTTGTTTTACCGGAGATTATGCCGGGGATTATTACTGGAGCATTGTTTGCTTTTACTTTGTCCATTGATGATTTTGTTATTAGCTTTTTTACGACGGGGTCAGGCGTGAATAATTTATCTATTTTAATTTATTCGATGGCGAGAAGAGGGATTCATCCAACAATTAACGCGTTATCTACTTTACTATTTGTTGCTGTTTTGATATTATTATTAGCGGTTAATAGGCGCATTGCAAAAGATGAAGAAAATTTTAAGGAGGCGTGAAATTGGGCAAATTAGCAAAGATTTTATTCTTTATAACTCTATGTGTATTTAGTGTGGTAGCTTTAACTGGTTGTGGTGGCGAAAAAAGTGCACAGCGTCAGTTAAAAGTGTATAATTGGGGGGACTATATTGATCCCGAGGTAATCAAAGATTTTGAAAAAGAAACTGGGATTAAAGTCATCTATGATACTTTTGCAACAAATGAAGATATGTATGTGAAAATTAAATCAGGTGGTAGTGATTATGATGTTGCAATTCCTTCTGACTATATGATTAAACGTATGATTAATGAAGATCTTTTAGAAAAAATTGATTATAACAATGTACCAAACTATAAAAACATTTCTGATAAATTTAAGAATTTAGCATTTGATGCGAAAAATGAATATTCTGTACCTTATATGTGGGGAACAGTAGGTATTATTTATAATAAAGCTATGGTACAAGAGCCAGTGGATAGTTGGGGAATTTTGTGGAATAAGAAATATGCTAAGCAAATTCTAATGGTAGACAGTCCTCGTGATTCTATTGGTGTTACATTAAAATATCTTGGATATTCTTTAAACACTGATAAAGATAATGAAATTGAAGCTGCTAAACTAAAATTAATTGAGCAAAAACCGCTTGTTTTAGCATATGTAGTTGATGAAGTAAAGGATAAGATGATAGCCGGTGAAGCTGCTATGGCTGTGGTATGGTCTGGCGATGCTATGTTCATGAAAGAGAAAAATCCCGATCTAGAATATGCAATTCCAAAAGAAGGAACAAATTTATGGTTTGATTCTATCGTAATTCCAAAAGGCGCAAAACATAAAAAAGAAGCTGAAGAGTTTATCAACTATTTATCAAGGCCAGATATTGCACAAAGAAATGTTGAATACATTGGTTATGCTACGCCGATTCCAGAAGTAGAAAAGAATTTGGATCCAGATGTACAAGCGGATATTGCAGCATATCCTGGAGATCAAATTTTAGCAAACACTGAAGTATTTGATGATTTATCAAAAAATCTTGTAAAATATGATAAAGCATGGACTGAAATTAAAGCAGCGAGATGATATTTAACTAAAATGCATCATTTGATGTAAAAACCGTAAGAAGAACTTTCTTACGGTTTTTTACTTTGGAAAAGCTTTAGAAAAATAGCTGTATCAGGATATAGCTATGATATAATAGTAGAAAATTATTGAATTTATAGGAGATTAGTTATGCTAAGGTTATCTAAGTTAGAGTGGATTACAATTATTTTAGGTATTATATTATTATTGGGAATGGATTTTCAAAATTTAAAATTTTTAGATATTCTCTGTTTGTCTACGTATGGGATATGGATTATTTTAAAAATTGTCGTCATGATGAAAGTTAAAAAACAAAATGGTAATAATAAGAAGGGTAAGAAACCATAAAAATAAAGGTTGAAGATTATATATGGAAAAAAATTTAACGGCAGGAAACCCTGCAAAATTAATTCTAGGCTTTACAATACCGCTAATTATAGGAAATATATGCCAACAATTATATGCTGTAATTGATACCTTAATTGTAGGACGAACCTTGGGAATTCATGCGCTTGCTGCTGTTGGTTCTACTGGAAGCTTAATGTTTTTAATGATCGGTTTTTTAATCGGAGTGACTTCAGGATTCTCTATTGTTACGGGACAACGGTATGGTGCAAATGATAAAATCGGCGTGCGAAAAAGTGTTGTTGCTTGTGTAATTTTAACGTTAATTTCTACTGTATTTTTAACGATTTTTGGTATACTAACTGCACGATTTTTTTTAGAAACTATGCAAACTCCACCAGAACTTCTTGAGGATGCTTATCAATTTATTGTTGTAATATATAGTGGTATAGGAATTACAATGATATTTAATATGTTGTCTAATTTGATCCGTGCTTTAGGAGATAGCAGAACGCCTTTATTTTTTCTTATTGTAGCGAGCTTATTAAATATAGGTCTTGATTTGATTTTTATCTTAGTATTTTCGATGGGAGTTCAAGGAGCTGCTCTTGCTACTGTCATTGCGCAAGCTGTTTCAGCATTATTATGCATCTGGTATATATTAAAATATTTACCCATATTACGTGTTGAGAAATCAGATTGGCGCATTGAATGGAATATCCTTTGGGATCACATAAAAATTGGATTTCCTATGGGGTTTCAGGCGGCGATTATCGCAGTTGGTGCAATTGTATTACAAGTTGCGTTAAATCATCTAGGGGCAAATGCGATCGCCGCATTTGCAGCAGCACAAAAAATTGATATGATTGCAATTATGCCGATGATGTCATTTGGTATGGCAATGGCTGCTTATACGGCACAAAATTATGGGGCGAAAAACATTGCAAGAATTAATCAAGGGGTGAATCAATGCATATTGATGTCTGTTGGTTTTAGCATTTTTATTGCATTGATAAATATCTTTTTTGGCGGTTGGATGACTAGCTTTTTCGTTGGAAATGATGAAACAGAGGTCATTCGTTTAGCACAAATCTATTTAAATATTAATGGTGTGTTTTATTGGGTTCTATCATTATTGTTTATTTACCGATATACTTTGCAAGGGCTGGGAAAAAGTGTAGTTCCTACAGTTGCAGGAATTATGGAACTTATTATGCGGGTATTTGCTGCAATGGTTATGGCAAAATTTTTTGGGTTTGCAGGTGTAGCGAGTGCCAGTCCATTAGCATGGATAGGATCGGCTATCCCACTGATTATTGCTTACTATATAACATTAAAAAAGCTGTTTAAAAAAGAATTTTAGCAGAATAATTAAGCTAAGTAAAACTCTAGGCGAATTAAATCAGTCTGGAGTTTTCTTTAATTTAAGAGCATGAAATTGTAAATATACAGAGAAAATAATTAATGGTATAATAAACTATATGAGTAATATTTTATAAAATAAAAATGAATTTTGTCATTTATATATAGATGCTAGTCATAGTGGAAGGATGTATCTGCATGAAAAAAATAGTAACTTATTTTGAAAATTTTACTCCGCGAATGCTTGAACAATACAATAAAGCTGTACAAAAATTTTATCATGAGCTATATGAAGTTAATGTTACTGATGGAACCTATAAGATTCTTTATCATATGCAGAATAAATATTTAACCTTAATTGAAAATGGGAGTATTGATGAAGGCATAAAAAATGTTACGAACAAAATAATACATCCTGATGATAAAGAGCGTTTTTTAAGATTTGTATCATTGGCGAATGTTAGAGAAAATTTATCTAATGGGAAACCTTTTATTTCAATTGAGCTTCGTCAATTATGGTATGATGGAAAATATCATTGGGTATCGTTATTAATTTTTCCTATGGAGATGGAGGATGAAAAAGAAGCATATATATGTTTTGTAACGGACATTGATGAGAAAATGAAGGTGCAGACTCAATATTTACAGGAGAAACAGTATCAAGATGTCATTATTGCAGATGCTATTCTTTGTGCTGAATTTGATTTAACTAATAATACGATAAAAGAAATAGCTCCAAGAATATTAAAAACCTTATCTTTGTCTAAAAGTGCAAGTTTTTCTGATGTAATTGAAGCAGTTGCAAAGGAGCTTGTTTATCCCAGTGACCGCGAGATGTTTTTGAAGAATTTAAGTATAAATTATTTGGCGTTAGCATCAAATGAAAATAATTATATTTTATCTTTTGACTATCGGTCTTTTCATGCAGCGAGTAATGACTATTTTTGGGCGGCATCTTTTGCCAATTTAATTTATGATTGTAACACTGGGCATCTGTGCTGTCGATGGTATGTAAAAGATATTAATAGTAAAAAGCAATATGAATTAGGATTAAGGGAGCGTGCTGAACGCGATCAGCTAACAGGGGTGTATAATCGCGTTACTTTTGAAATGATCTTAGAAGATCGTCTAAAGAAGATTAGAAGTCAAATGGCCTTGATTGTTCTTGATATAGATGACTTTAAATGGATTAATGATAGTTTTGGTCATGTATACGGTGATCATGTATTGAAAAAAATTACAGCATTGCTAAAATCAATTATTGGCAATTTTGGTGTTATTGGGCGACTCGGTGGAGATGAATTTGCTATTTTTATTTCTTATTTTACTACAAGGGAAGAAGTTTTAAGGAAGGTAGATCAAATATGTAAAGCGATGCCGGATACTATCGATTTTGGCAAAGTGGAATTTAGTTTGTCGTGTTCATTAGGAGTTGCCTTTGCACCTGATGATGGAAAATCTTTTACAGAAATTTATCGATCTGGTGATGAGGCGCAATATCAGGCGAAAAAGAATGGGAAGAATCAATGGAAGATTTACGATAAAAGCATGATTCCTGAACTACAGAAAAAGAAAAATCATCGGATTGAAGGTGTTTATAAAGGAACGGATGAATTTAATAGCTTGCTACCTAATATTTTGTTTGAAAATGGTTTAAACATAGATACGCTAAATATTTTATTAGACTGTGTAGCACGGCATTATGAAATTGATAATATAACGATAGTAAATTTTAGAGAGTTTGGAATTCTTGCACAGTGGTCTGCAAAAAGTAAATTAATTGAATATTTAGATTATTTTACTTTTTTAGGTAAATATAAAGAAGGGGCAATTAGAATAGCTGAAAAAGGTGAAACCTGGATTTGTAATGATGTCAGTTTACTGCCACTTGACCTAAGGAAGTTTTATTTGAATAAAGGGATTCAAGCAGAGTTGGCTATGCCAATTTATTGCGAGAGAAAAGTGAGTGCTGCTGTGATTTTTTCTTTCACAAGGGAAAAACACATATGGACATATGAAGAAATTGAGACTGCCAAACGTGTTGCAAAACTGACCAGTTCTATTTTAGAAAATATTATTTTATTAAAAGATAGTTTAGCAACGACTGCGAAACTTAAGAAGGCGTTAGATGAGTTAAAAGTGAGCGAGGAACGTTTTCGAATTGCTTTAGATAAAACTCATACTTATATATGGGAATTTGATTTGAATAAACATGAGTTTAAGAATGCACAAAAAATAGCTGAGCAATATGATGTTGATTTAATAGTTAAAGATGCGCCATATTCATTGATTAAAGAAGAAATCATACATCCTGATACGGCAAAGGATTATTTAGTTGCTCATCAAAAGATATATAATGGAGAAAAAACAGTCACATGTTTAGTTAAAATTAGAAATATACAAGGAAGATATCTTTGGCATCATATTACGTATACAAATATATTCGATCAATTTGGGCAGCCAATAAAAGCTATTGGAATATCGGAAGAAATAAATACGCAAGAATGACTTTAAATATGTTATAAAGAATCTCGTAAGGTTTTGTTGAAAAATTTTTTTAATATATTTTAATATGAAAATTTTGGCTTTTGTGTAAATCATTTATTTCGTCAAATAAGTAGGATAGTCATTGGATAAAATAAGATGGAGAATTTTTGCTTGGTGAAAATAAAAGAAATATGATAAAATTTATTTATCAAAAATAGGGGCAAGTTTAATTAGCCAAATATGATTGTATTTGGCTAATTTCTATATTATAGGGGGATTAAATAAGTGTTTGTACAAGATCTGATATACCAAGGGCAAGCAGATAAAGTTGCAATTGATGGCGAACTAAAGATTACTTATCGAGATTTACAAATAAGCGTAGAGGAGTATCGTAATTATTTATATTCAATAGGCATTCGTAGAGGTGATAATGTCGGAGTGCTTTCTAAAAATTCTGCGTATTATATTTATGCATATATGGCAATTGTAAGTTTAGGAGCAGTTGTTGTTCCGATCAACTTTCAACTTACTGCACGTGAAATTGCTTATATTGTTCAAGATGCAGAAATGAAGTTTTTTATTAGTGATGTTGAAGTTGAGATTAAAGAAGAACTAGAATTTTATCAGTATAAATTTCCAGTGAAAAAAATGTTGTTAACTGATATTGAAGTCAAAGCAAAGATTAAAGGGAAATATGTTCCTGCACCGAGTTTGCCGGAATCGTTTACGGAAGATGAGGTCTGTGTTATTATTTATACTTCAGGAACAACAGGAAATCCAAAGGGTGCGATGCTTACTCATAAAAATCAGGTGAGTAATGCTCGAATGTTTAAACAGGCAATTGGAATTAATGAAAATGATAATGTTTTGTGTGTACTTCCGATGTATCATTGTTTTGCGTGGACTTGCGCAGTATTAAATCCATTGTATTCAAAAGCTAGAATTACTATTTTAGATGTATTTAATCCAAAAGAAACAGTTGTTGCAATACAAAAGTTTGATGTCAACTTAATTTATGCTGTTCCGGCGATTTGTAATATACTTACCCGTACAGCTCCGATAGAAGCTTTGGCAAATGTTCATACTTTTATCGTTGGCGGAACATCTTTGCCAATAAAAATTGCTACAGATTTTGCGAAAAAATTTAACTTAACAATTTTAGAAGGATATGGATTATCGGAAGCGTCACCTGTTGTCGCGGTAAATACGAAAAATAAATATCGTTTGGGATCTATTGGTTGTCCATTACCAGACATCGAAGTTAAAATTATTGATGCCAATGGAAAAGGGTTGTCTCGGGGTGAAGTCGGTGAATTAATCGTTCGAGGTGATAATGTAATGAAAGGCTATTATCATTTGCCTGAGGCTACAAAGGCTGCACTAAAACCAGATGGATGGCTGCATACAGGAGATATTGCATATCAAGATGAAGATGGATTTATTTTTATTGTTGATCGGTTGAAAGATATGTTAATTAGTAGTGGAGAAAATGTTTATCCGCGCGAAATTGAAGAGGTCCTGTATACGTATGATGGAGTAATGGAAGCTGCTGTTGTTGGTAGGGAAGATAAATTGCGAGGACAGGCTGTAGTTGCTTATATCGTTCCTGCGGATGGTGTAGTCATTGATAAAAAAGAAGTAAAGGATTATTTGCAGCGAAATCTGGCGATTTATAAAGTACCAAGGGAAATTCATATTGTCGATCATTTCCCTAAAAGTCAGACTGGAAAAATATTAAAAAGATTATTATCGTGAGAAGAAAAACAAATTTTTTTGATTTATAAAAATTTAACATGATAATAACAAAAAATCCTCCTTAAGTTGTATGATGAACGTACAAATGTTAAGGAGGATTTTATTTCATGATAAAAATAAAACTAAGAAAAAATTATGTAAAGCAATTCTTACCTCTTAGACAGCTTGGGTATATGGCAGTGAATCCAGAACTTTCTTTTACTGTTCTTTACGTAGTACAACAAGAACAATTGATAACTATTTTGCCGACTCATCAGGCAAAACTTATTGTCAGATAAACCTTTGATTTTCTTATTGAAGTAAAAGAGGTGCAGAAAAAAGGTATTCAAGTAATAATAAATAGAAATTTAGCAGAAAAACATTTTGGAGAACGACGAATAATTCGTTATCAAGTTACTGATGAAAAAGCGATTAAAAAGGTTAAAAATATAATTTTAATGATTGGAGACGGCATAAGTTTGCAGCCAAGAGAATTGTCCCTTATTCCAACTTTGCAAGTTGGAAAACGTGAAATTGCAGATATAATTTAATGCGATATAAAAAAGAAGAGGAATTTTGAAGTTTTGCGCGAATTTTATAAATAAAACAGAATATTTTCGAGAAGATGTAGAGAATGTATTTAATTTAATTATTCATAGGTAAACCTATATACAATGAGACTGGTCTGGCTACTGCTGAATTAGTCTCTTTTTTCTTAAAAAATGATTTTATGGGAGTGGGAGATATGAATAGTCAATTAGTAGAAAAACTCAAATTAAAGTATTCTCCAGTTGCAATTTTGTTTAGTAATGAAAAGCCAAAGGAAGCAATGCAGTTTCAAGAAGGAAAACGCGCTTGCGTAATTGCACTTTTGACTGCGGTCACAAAAGGAAAAACGGCGGTATTTGATCGTAAAACTGCTGGCTGTGTCGGTGGCATGGCAGGAATTTGCTTTGGCAATCAGTATCATTTAATGCCAGGTGGTATTGATTATTTCCTTTCAACGGGTCGGGGCGAAGGCTATCCAGCAGGCGAAGGTTATATAAAAACGCCAGAATTAGCCAAAGCTTTTGTTGATTCGCTTCCGTATACAGATATTGAAGCAGAGTATGTTATTTTCAAACCGTTAAAAGAGGTTGATTGTGCAGCGGAAAAGCCAGCTTTAGTTTGCATGTATGCAAATCCGGATCAGCTTTCAGCATTAGTTGTTTTGGCAAATTATGATAGGGAGACAAATGATAATGTTGTGATTCCATTTGCGGCGGGGTGCCAATCTATCTGTCTATTGCCGTATGCACAAGGGAAAAAATCGTTACCTAAAGCGGTTATTGGTATGACAGATATAACGGCACGCCCAATTGTTCCTGCTGAAACGCTTTCTTTTACAGTTCCTTTTGAAATGTTTCAAGAGATGGAAAAAAATTCAGCAGGGTCTTTTTTAGATAAAGAAGATTGGGGAAAAATAGCGAAGCGAATTTAATTGTAGATTTACAGAATTTATTAGACTAGACTCATATAATATGATAGAATAATGAGCTATGGTATGGTTTTTTGAATGGTTAATAAAATATGATAATATAGAAAAAGGATTGATTAAGTAACATATGATTAGTACGAGTGGTTTAACTTTACAATTTGGGAAAAGAATATTATTTAAAGATGTAAGCATAAAATTTACACCTGGAAATTGTTATGGTGTGATTGGTGCAAATGGTGCTGGTAAATCTACATTTTTGAAATTATTAGCTGGTGATATTGAACCGACAAAAGGTACGGTAGACATTACGCCTGGCGAAAGATTGGCAGTATTAAAACAAAACCATTATGAATTTGATGAATATGAAGTTTTGCGTACAGTAATTATGGGGCATAAACGTTTAGTCGAAATTATGGATGAAAAAGATGAAATTTATGCAAAACCTGAATTTTCTGATGAAGATGGTATGCGTGTTTCAGAACTGGAATGTGAGTTTGCTGAGTTAGATGGCTGGGAAGCAGAGCCAGAAGCAGCTCGTTTATTAAATGGTCTTGGAATTCCAGAGGAACTTCATACACAAAAAATGGCGGATTTGAGTGGGAAAGAGAAAGTACGTGTATTATTAGCACAGGCTTTATTTGGTAATCCTGATATTTTATTATTGGATGAACCGACAAATCATCTTGATATTGAATCCATTAATTGGTTGGAAGATTTCTTGGCAAATTTTGAAAATACAGTTATCGTTGTATCACATGATCGTCATTTTTTAAATCAAGTATGTACGCATATTGCCGATGTTGATTTTGAAGGTATTCAACTGTATGTTGGTAACTATGATTTTTGGCTAGAATCTAGTCAGTTAGCATTACAATTGGCAAAAGATGCAAATAAGAAAAAAGAAGAAAAGATGAAAGATTTGCAAACGTTTATTCAACGCTTCAGTGCAAACGCATCAAAGTCTAAACAGGCAACGTCTCGTAAAAAATTATTAGAAAAAATTACGCTTGATGATATTAAACCATCAACGCGCCGTTATCCATATATCGCATTTAAACCAGAGCGCGAAGCCGGCAATCAATTGTTACAAGTTGAAGGTTTAACGAAAGTTATTGATGGTGAAAAAGTACTTGATAACGTCAGCTTCTTTGTAAATAAAGGCGACAAAATTGCATTTGTAGGTTCAGATGGGTTGGCAAAGACGACGTTGTTTAAAATTCTTATGGGTGAAATGGAAGCGGACGCTGGTGAATTTAAATGGGGAATTACTACAACGCAGGCATACTTGCCAAAAGATAATTCCGCTTATTTTGATGGCGTGCATTTAAATTTGGTAGATTGGCTTCGTCAATATTCTGTTGACCAGGATGAATCCTTTATTCGTGGCTTTTTAGGCAGAATGTTATTTTCCGGAGAAGAATCACTAAAAGAAGCATCTGTACTTTCAGGGGGAGAAAAAGTTCGTTGTATGCTTTCTAAGATGATGCTGAGTGGCTCAAACGTATTGCTATTAGATGAACCAACAAATCATCTTGATTTGGAATCTATTACATCTTTGAATAATGGGCTTATTGCATTTACGGGCACGATGCTTTTCGTATCGCATGACCATGAATTTATTCAAACGATTGCAAATCGTATCATCGAAATTACGCCAAATGGATTAATTGATAGAACGATGACTTACGATGAATATTTAGAAAATGCAGAAGTAAAAAAGCAACAAAAAGAAAAATATAAAAATTAAAATGAGAACCTCGAAGATGATTCTTTGCTTCGAGGTTCTTTTTTACTTATTATGTAATTGTTGTATTAGATGTTAAAGAATTTTTATGAATGATAAGAAAATATGGAGTAAAGTCATGCAGCAAAGCGTACCTGAAGTATGATGGAATGGTCATAAGAAGCATAGAAAGAAGCTTACTAATTCAAAGAAGAAAATATTCAGTTTGGTAGTTTTATCAATGATGGGGTCTAAGACATCTGATAGTCTGCAAATGAATTTGCAGGCATGATAGCATAGCCTTTCCTCAGAATATTATATAATTCTTTTCGACATATTTGCAAAAATTTTATTCTATGATGTTAAAAAGGATACGATTCTATTTCTAGAAAATCGTATCCTTTTCTTGGCTAAAAAAAAATTTTTTTGATAACTGATACAGTCATTTGTTATATGACTACGCAAGCAATTATTTTAACAATGAATTTATACAAAAAGAAAGGAAATGATTGCTATTTTAATTGAAACCGAATATAGAAAGTCGTACCATTTTCAGAGGAGTCAATATTTATAGTAGCGTTATGTTTGATTGCGATATTATAGCAAATTGCTAAACCTAACCCAGTTCCATTTTCTTTTGTTGTAAAAAATGGCGTACCAATTTTCTTGATAATTTCGGGAGGAATTCCTAATCCTTGATCACTGATTGATAGTAATACTGTATTTTCATTTTCTAATTTTGTAGTGATTTTTACTTCGCCGCCGTTTGGCATAGCTTCTAATGCATTGCGAACAAAATTTAAAATAAGCTGACGAATTTCTTTCCCATTCATTAAGAATTTAGGAATTTCATTTAAATCTGTATTGATATCTTGATTAATAATTGTCACGCTTGTTTTTAACAAAGGCATAATACGAGTGATTAAGTCATTTAGGTTCTCCGCATTAGGTTTCATTGGTTTACTGCGAGCTAATAGAAGATATTCGGTAATTATTGTATTTGCACGATCAAGTTCTTCAATCATAAGATCAAAAAAAGTTTTATGTTGATTATATTCGGATTTCTTTTGCATCATTTGCAAAAATCCACGAATTGAAGTCATTGGATTACGAATCTCATGACCAACACTAGCTGCCAATTCACTAGTAGTTTTTAGATTTTCAATATAGGAGTACTCTGTTTCAAGATTTTTTTCACTGCTAAAGGATCTTGGCTGAAGAATTTGTACCGAAGTCATATTTAAAATAGAAATTATGCTTTGGCGGTTCGGAAGAACTGTAACAGATATATATACAGTCAAACTTCTATTATCTTTAAATTTTAAATCAATTATGTATTGGGAAGGTACACTACCAGGATTAATATATCGCTGACGATGATTATAAAGTAAATGTTGGTAGCAATCGCTAGAAAGAATAGGTGATTGGAACTTCTTTCCGATAATGAATTTGCGTTTTACTTGGAATAATTTTTCGTAGGCCGCATTTACTTGGAGTACTTTGATATCGTCATCAATAACAAGTAATGCGGTTGGATTATGTTCAAAAGCTTGAGTATAGAAATCGTCAGTGGATTCCCAAAGTTCATTTATCATTGCACTGCTCATTAAATGTAATCTCCCAACGTAAATTTATTTTACAAATTGCACACAAATATATTATATACCACACGTGGCAATAAATACCTTTTTTATTTTTTTGTTTTTTTACCAGTTTTTTTTCGATTCAATTGTATTTCCAGATAATAGACTGAAAAGTATATAATATACTTTAATGTAATAATAGTATATAATCAAATCAATTGTAGCTCTTGGAGGTAATAAATATGTATAATATAATTTTATTTGACTTAGATGGCACTTTAATAGATTCTGAACTGGGAATTGTAAGATGTCTGCAATACTCTTTAAAAAAGATGGGAATAGTAGAAAGTGATACAGAAAAACTACGACGCTGCATTGGACCCTCATTATTGGAAACCTATTGTAATCTATATGGGATGAATATGGAAGACGGATGGAAGGCTATTCATTTCTATCGGGAAAGATTTGATAAAATTGGAATTTTAGAAAATACTTTATATGAAGGAGTTGATACATTAATTAAAAATTTATCTCAAACGGGTAAAATTGTTTTATTGGCAACGGCAAAACCTACTGTGCAAGCGAAAATTATTTTAGAACGATATGAATTAACAAAATTTTTTCATACAATATCGGGGAGTAATCTTGACGGGACGAGAATAAATAAAGCGGAAGTTATTGCATTCGATTTACAACAGCTGCCCCATGTGAATTTAAAGGAAGTCGTAATGGTTGGTGATCGTGAACATGATATTATCGGAGCCAAAGCGAATGGTATTGATTCTATTGGTGTTACTTATGGCTTTGGGGGAGAAGATGAATTGAAAGCTGCAAATGCTGATTATCTTATTCATTCTGTAAAAGAGCTGGAAAAATTACTATTGCTACATTGATTTTATACATAAATTTCATCAAGAATAATGAACTAAATGGAGTTTATTATTCTTTTTTTTCTTATATACTCATAAACTGAAAGGAAATTTATTTTATTAGGTTGTTTTTATCTGAGGGCTATCCCACTCAAATTAGCGAAATACGGATTCATATAAAAATTTTTAGTATGAATTGCTTATAAAAATCCTATTTTTTATTAATGATAGTTAAGAGTGGCTAAGTTCTAGGATAAGAGTGGCTAGGTTATAAAGTAGCTAGTCTTTATCCGAATCTAGTCTACTTTATAGAAATAAATAATCTGTAGTTGAGGTATGAAAGTATGAAGAAAAATCCTGAACAAAAATTTCGTCGCTTAGTTGCAGGCGTAGATGAATGTATTCCTTTACTTGACGGTTCTGAAGTAGTTGGAATAAATTTTGACAATGCGGCGACAACACCACCTTTTAAAAGTGTGTTAAAAGAGTTAAATGATTTTGCACCATGGTACTCATCTATTCATCGAGGGACAGGATATAAATCAATTTTATCCTCGGATTTATTTGAAAATGGTAGAAAACTTATCAAAAAGTTTGTAGGCGCTGATTGTGATGATATTGTAATTTATACAAAGAATACGACAGAAGCAATTAATATTGTCGCAAATGCATTGCGTTATCAGGCAGAAGGAAAAATTGTGCTTAGTACGGATATGGAGCATTTAGCAAATGATTTACCTTGGCGTAGTAGTTTTGCGATGGACTATGTGAGGATAAATCATGAGGGGAAACTTGATTTAAATGATCTGGAGTATAAATTAAAAGGATACCAAGGAAATGTTCGATTGGTTGCGGTCACTGGAGCTTCTAATGTTACAGGCTATATTAACTCCATTCCACAAATCAGTTACTTAGTACATCGGTATGGAGCTGAGCTTTTGATTGATGGAGCTCAATTGGTTCCACATCGTGAGATTCATATGAAAGAAGAAGGAATTGATTATCTAGCTTTTTCGGCGCATAAAATGTATGCACCTTTTGGTTCTGGAGCGCTGATTGGAAAACCAGAAATATTTACTCACTGCCAACCAAACACAAAAGGTGGTGGAGCTGTAACACTTGTTACCCATGATTTTGTTGATTGGGATAAACCTCCTTATAAAGAGGAAGCAGGGACGCCAAATGTCATGGGGGTGGCAGCCCTGTTAGCTGCGATTCATTGCCTGCAAAAGCTGGATATGGAAGAGGTTCATGAATATGAACAAGATCTGATTACGTATATTATTAAAGGACTCCGAAAAATAAAGGGAATTGGGCTGTATGGATGCCCTAGGGAATGCAAGGATAAAGTTAGTATCATTGCATTTACACTTCCAGAAATAGAGCATCGTTTGATTGCGAAAATTCTTTCTTATGAAGGTGGAATTGCTGTACGTAGCGGATTATTTTGTGCACATCCGTATGTTCAGAAGCTGTTGGGATTAAGCAAGGCAGATATTGAATGGTATCGGCAAAATCCGCAAGTAAATTTTCCGGGTTTAGTTAGAGTAAGTTTGGGGATATATAACACATATCAAGAGGCGGATAAACTTATCCAGCACGTTTGCCGAATTGCAGAAAATATTAGCTACTATAAAAAGAAATACCAAAAAATATATGAGCAAAAGGAAAATAAGTTATTACATCCATTATGTCGGCAGCTACCATAAGCTATTCTTTTAAATAGCCTTGCAAGATGTTGTATTTTCGAATGAAATAATAAGCGAGGATAAATGTGCATAAATCTGCAAACGGTACAACAAGCCATATTCCGTTGATTGAGAAAATTTGTGGCAGGATTGCCATTCCAAGAAGAAAGAAAAATAGGCTTCGGGAAAAAGAAATGATGGCAGATATTTTACCATTAGACAGAGCAGTGAAAAGAGCAGAGGTAAATATATTACTTCCGCTCAATAAAAAACTTAAAGCAAAGATTTTAAAACCGTTTAAAGTAATATCGTAGACTGTTTTTTCTGAAACGGAAAAAATGGCAATCAAATCATCAGCGATAAGAAATGCAACGAAAAATGATAGTACTGAGGTGATACCGATAAAAGTGTAGCTGTACCTTATTAGTACCTTTAAGTTCGGAATATTTTTTCTACCTAGATTATAACTGATTAATGGGGCTGTGCCAGAAGAAAAGCCTATATATCCAGCGGTAAGTAAAAATTCAGCATAAAGAACAATTGTAATTGCAGCAACGCCGCTTTCACCTAGATATTTCAGCATAACAAAATTAAATAAGAACGTTGTGATACCGACAGATAGCTGTGTAATCATTTCAGAATAACCGTTGCTACAAGCTTTTATAATAATTTTAAAATCAAAGATAGGTTGACAAAAAGATAAAAGATTTTTTTTATTAAAGAAAAATAAACTCCCCGTGATTGCCGGTAAGATGTAGCCGAAAATAGTTGCTAATGCAGCACCGCTTATCCCTAATTGATAAACTACAATGAAGATATAGTCTAAAAGAATATTTGTAAATCCACCGAGTAAGGAATTATAAAATCCTAATTTGGGTTTTCCAGCTGTAACGAAAAAATAATCAAATAACATTTTTATGATAATGATGGGAGCACCTGCAATCATGATTTTTCCATAATCAAGGCAATAAGAATAAAGTGCCTGTGTAGCACCTAAAAGAAAAAGTATTTCGTTCAAAAACATAACCCCTAAAATAGCAATGATAAAGCCAGCGATAGTTGCGAAGAAAGTAATGAAGCTAAATTGTCGTTTGGCTAAATCTAAATTACCTTCTCCCATTGTTTTAGCAATAATCGCTGATCCTCCTGTTGCAAACATGATTGCTGTACCTAAAATAAGGTTGATGAGAGGATAAACAATATTTGTTGCAGCTAAGGCATCATCACCCACGAATCGTGCAATAAAAACGCCATCAATGATTGTATAAAGTGAAAATATTACCATCATAATGACAGAAGGGATAGTAAATTTTATTAAGGTAAAAAAGCTAAATGTTTTATTTAAATTATTTGTCATAAAAACTCCTGTATTTGTAAAAATAAATTAAAGCCTAGCTATCTGCTGGGCTTTTTTTATCGTAATTTTATTTGCTAGCTAAGTTGGTTATCTAGAAATTTAAGTGATTTGTACCAAATCAAAGCTTTTAGTTCAGCACTTTACATATCTTGGTTTTGGTAAAAACTAGGGGTTTATAGAGACTTAGATTGCGACTATGTTTTTAGTTAAAATAAAAATATTGGCTGAAGCTTTGCTTATTATAACATGGAAATATTGATTATAGTATGAGGAAAGATTTAATAAAAAATGCACAAGTAGTCCATATATTAAAAATGCGTTAGAAAGGATTTAAGAAATATTTTGTAAAGCTGATAGGATTTTTGACAAATAGTGCGAATAAAAACAGTGTAAGGTTTTATTTTTAGGAGGTTTGACTTTTGCAAGGGATACGGGGCGCAATTACTGTAGGTGAAAATAAAAAAGAAATAATTTTTGAAGCTGTACAAGATCTATTGAATCAATTAGTAGAAAAAAATGATTTAGCGTTATCTGATATTGGAGCTGCTATTTTTAGTGCAACACCAGATTTAAATGCCGCTTTTCCAGCAGCGGCAGCGCGGAAAATTGGTTGGAATTTAGTTCCTTTGTTTGGAACGCAAGAACTTGATGTTGAAAATGGTCTAGATATGTGTGTGAGAGTTCTTTTATTGGTAAATACAGATAAAAAACAAGAGGAAATTGTTCATGTATATTTAGGAGAATCTAACTGTTTAAGACCGGATTTAGCAAAGAATATATTAGATTAATTCATGATAAGGAGTGATGAAATAGTGAAAAAAGTTGTACATTCTAAATGTGCCCCAGCGGCTATTGGACCATATTCGCAAGCAATTAAATCAAATGGTTTTTTATTTGTATCAGGACAAATTCCAATCAATCCAGAAAGTGGTGAGATTGTTGAAGGCGGAGTAGATGTTCAGACAAGGCAATCTTTAGAAAACTTAAAAGCAATTTTAAATGACGCTGGAATTGGTTTTGAAAATGTGGTCAAAACAACTGTATTTTTAAAAAATATTAATGATTTTGTAGCGATGAATACAGTTTATGCAAATTATTTTAAAGAACAATGTCCAGCTAGGGCATGTGTTGAGGTTAGTAACCTGCCAAAAGGTGCATTAGTTGAAATTGAGCTTATTGCGACTATGGGAGAATATTCTTATTAATAAAGAAATGACATAGTTATCATAAGAAATTCGATTTGAATTATTTAAAAAATTTCATTGCGTGATATTTTGGAAATAACCGTCAATCCCCTTGGAAAGACGGTTATTTTTTATGAGTAATAGATATTTGTCACGCTTTTGTCACGGTTTTGTGATATGTTTAATTTAAATTTTGTGATTTCATGGGGTGAATAGAGTGAGATATGATTTGTCTAAGCTTGACAAAAAAAAGTTGGTAATTATCTTAATTTTAACGTGTGTAATATTGAGCGGTTTTCATTTTTTATTGAACCGTAATGAGGTTCAAAAAAATAGAGAGGTAGTCAAGCCAGAAGTTCTCACTTATACTGTGCAGAGAAAAGATATGATGAGAAGGATTTCGTTATATGGAGAAACTATTGCTGAGGCGAATATTGATATTGCTCCTAAATATACGGGGCGAATAAAAGATGTGCGTGTGAGTTTAGGGCAAGTAGTACATAAAGGAGATGTATTACTGGTTCAAGATACTGGTGATTTAGATTTATCTATTTTACAAAATAATGCGGCAAGTCGTCAGGCTGAAGCTGACGCAAAGGAAACAATGGCAACTTATCAAGCGTTGTATGATAAAGTGAATGCAAATTATCAGCATGATAAAACGAATTATGAACGATATGCGACGTTATATGATCAAGGGGCAATTTCAAAAGAAGAACTAGATAAAGTATTGCAGCAAATGATTGATAGTAAATCAGCTTTAGATACACTGCTTAATCAACGCATGGCAGAAGAAACTCCTGCGAGTGTAGAATCAAAGCTTGCGGCTTGGGAAAAATCACAAAAAGGTGAAGCAATGCTAGCGAAGCAACGCGATGATTTAATATTGTATGCGCCGCGTGATGGCGTGATTGGATATCGAAATGCTGAAGTAGGTACGATTGCACAGGCTGGGCAAAAATTATTATCTTTGGTGGATAATAGTAAGATTTATGTGGATTGTGAACTTTCTGAAATGGATATTGCAGCAGTTAAAGTTGGTTTGCCTGTCGATATCAATATTGAAGCTTTAGGCAATACATATCATGGGGATGTTATTTATGTCAGTCCAGCTGCGGACGCGGCAACTAAACATTATATAGTAAGAATTGAATTGAAAAATATAGATGCACAAGTGCTAAGTGGTATGTTTGCTCGTACTGACCTCTATAGTTTACAGCGCAGTCAAACGCTAACAATTCCAAAAGAAGCGTTGATGGAGCGCAATGGGAAAGCATATATTTTCGTCGTTGATGCGAAAAACCAAGCGCAAGAGCAGGAAGTTACGATAGGGCTGAGAAATGACGAAGAAATTGAAATTTTAAGTGGTATTGTCGAAGGAGATATCGTCGCGGTCAGCAATTTGGCAAGATTAAAAAACAATATGTCTATCAATGCGATTAGTCAAGAATCGCAGGTGAATCCATCATGAATTTAACGCGATTTTCGATTCAAAGGCCGATTGGCATAACAATGATTGTATTTTTTTTCGTAGTATTGGGCTTGTTTAGCTATTATCGAATTGGCGTGGAACTTCTACCTTCATTAAATACTCCTTATGTTACGGTTTCGGTAGATTATCCAGGTGCAAGTGTTGAATCGGTAGAACAGCAGGTAATAAAGCCGCTTGAGGATGCTTTATCTTCTGTTCCGGATTTAAAACATATGACGGCAGAGGCATCGTCAGGCAATGCGCGGATTTTTTTAGAGCTGGATTTTTCAGCAAACGCAGACTATTCTTCTATTGAAGCGACGAAAAAGGTAAACGCAATCCGAAGTCGTTTGCCGGATGACGTAAAAGAGCCTGTGGTAATGAAACGGGATATGAATGATTCTCCGGTGATTGAACTGGCGATTTTATCTGACGACTCATTAGGCGATATGTATTCCATGGCAAGTAATACGTTTCAAGAGCGGATTCAGCAAGCTTCAGGTGTAGCCGAAATTGAATTATATGGTGGGCGTGATAAAGAGGTTTCCATTGATATCGATAAGGATAAAATGGCATTTTATCACTTGTCTTTGGAACAGATCATCAATAAAATTAATTCAGAAAATGAACTTATGCCGTCTGGTTCTGTTTATACGGATACACGAAAGACGGATATCCGGATAACTGCGCAATACCAGGATGCCTCTGAAATTGAAAAAATAAAAGTTGCCAATAGTCTGGGACAAAACATTCCGATCACAGCTGTAGCAAATATTAAAGCGCAAGATGCCCGTGCCGATCGTTATGGAAGAGTCAATGGTCAGGATGCAATTTCTTTGGCGATTTATAAAAATAGCGATGCGAATATTGTAGCGACTGCGGATGAAGTGTTAAAAAAAGTTGCCGAACTAGAGACGGAATATCCTAAATATCAATTTATTGTCGTAACGAATTCAGCGGAATATGTGCGAAATTCATTGAATAATACATTGATGACGCTCATTGAAGGGTTATGTACAACGGGGCTAGTCTTATTCTTATTTTTGCGGGGCTGGCGCTCGACGCTTACGGTTATGCTTGCAATACCGACGTCGCTTATCTCTACTTTTTTCGTGATGTATATTGCAGGTTTTACCTTTAATATGATGTCATTGATGGGGATGGCTTTATGTGTAGGGATCTTGGTTGACGATTCTATCGTTGTTCTTGAAAATATTTATCGGCATATGAATATGGGGAAAGAGAGCAAGCTTGCAGCTGAAGAAGGAAGAACTGAAATTGGCATGGCGGCAATTGCAATTACACTTTGCGATGTTGTGGTATTTCTGCCGATTGCCTTTATGACTGGAATGACGGGACAGTTTTTTCGGCAGTTTGCTTTGACGATCGTTTTTGCTACGTTATTTTCGCTGTTTGTTTCTTATACGCTCACGCCAATGCTGGCATCAAGATTTTTTCCCAATGGCATAAAAATGCCTGTGGGGAAAGTTTGGCGATGGATGGATTGGTTAGAAGAATCAGCCGTAGCAAAATATGAGAAAATTTTAAGGTGGAGTTTATCCCACGCAAAACAAATTTTAGCGGGGGCATTATTTCTCTTTGTTTTAGCAATGAGTTTATTTCCCTTAGGCATTATTGGTGCAGAATATATGCCAAAGACTGATGAGAGTAGTTTTGAAATCAATGTGGAATTACCAGTAGGTGCAACGGTTGAACAGACCGATATGGTAATTGCGCGAATTGAAAATTGTGTAGACCAAATACCAGAAGTAAAGCATTATTTATCGCGCATTGGGGGAAAAACGTCAAATAGCGGGAGAATCATGGTACAAACGGTTGATCGTAAAGAGCGGTCGCGCAGTATTTGGGAAATTGCTGATGAAGTAAGATTATTCTGCAAAACAGAGGTAACGGATGCAACGGTAAGGGTAACAGAAACGCAGTCGTCCATTGCCGGGGTATCCGGTGGTGGCAGTAAAGGTGGGAGCGGGAACTCTTTACAAGTCGAATTGTATAGTAATAATTTAGATACGTTGGTAAACACTTCATATCAGGTACAGGATCTTCTCGAAAATATTTCAGGTGTAAAAGATGTGCGCAGTTCCTATACGGAAGGAATGCCAGAAATGCAGCTAACGCTTGACCGAGAAAAATTGAATTATTACAATACTTCAATTGGCGATGTGGAAAAAGCGTTTGCATCAGCGATTGCAGGAAAAGGTGCAGGTGTAATTGCCAATGATGCACATAATAATGATAAAGATACAGACATTAATGTTCGCTTTAAAGGCAGTGACGGGTTTAAACGCTCTGATATCGAGAGAATACCGATTTACTCCAATGGCAGAGCGATCTTTTTGGGGGATATTGCAAAAATTGAAGAAGGTGTTGGTCCGGTTACAATTCGACGTGTAGATAAACAACGCGCAATTAATATCAGCGTGAATCCAGGCGATCGCACGTTAAATGAATTGATGACAGAAGTAAAGCAGGTGCTGGATGGAGCAAATTTAGATAAAAGCATTTCCTATAAATTTAAAGGTGCAGCCGATCGTATGATGGATACTTTTACTGAAATGCTGCAAGCTTTATTTTTATCACTGATTCTCGTTTATATGCTATTAGCTGTTCTGTATGAATCTGTACTTACTCCATTTATTCGGATGTTTTCTTTGCCGCTTGGCATGATTGGTTCATTGTTATTTTTGCTGATGACAAATAATTCAATCAATCTATATTCGTTAATTGGAATTTTAGTGATGGATGGATTGGTAGCGAAAAATGGTACCTTATTACTAGACTATACCTTGACACTTATGGATCGAGGAATGAATGCATACGATGCGATTATTGAGGCTGGCAAGGTAAGATTAAAACCTATTTTTATGACAACGCTTACGATGGTCGTTGGCATGATGCCGACAGCTTTAGCGATGACAGAAGGATCTGAAACTCGCGTAAGTATGGCATGGGTAATTATCGGAGGGCTAGTATCTTCAACTATATTTACTCTACTCGTTATACCAATTATCTTCTTATTTTTTGAGAAAATTCAGCTTGGCATAAGAATTAATCAATGGTATAAGAAAATTTTTTCTTAGTAAAATTCTATTTTTTTATTAAAAAAAATTGCCCTTGCGAATCTAAAACTGCGTACATTACTTCATGTGGACTAATGATATTTTGGTTTTGAAGTTGTGCATCTAGCCATTCTCTTGATAGGTGTTGTTTTACTAGATTTTTATGAATAATTTCACCGTCCATGATCAACTCAATAGGCATTTGGATTTCTTTTGGTGTGATGTTTAAATCTTTTTTGCTTACAGGTTGGTCTTGGACTTTTTTTATTATACTTAACTCGCCAGTAGTTTCAAAGATTGCAAACTGTACTTCGCTAATATCTAAAATTCCCTGTTGGCGTAATTGAGCATTTAATTCATCTAAGTCATAGCGCAAAGATTTCATATTGTCGCGCAGTATCTTTCCATTTTCAATAATAATTGTTGCTGACCCTTCAATAATATGACGAAGATACCTGTTTTTTATTGTAGTTACTGAAAGAAGATAAGTTAAGGTAACAAACAGAATTAGATCATAAAAATGGGGAATAAATTTTTCTTGTTCGGCGGCAACGATATTGCCGGCAATAGAGCCAATCGTGATACCACTGATATATTCATAAAAAGTAAGTTGTCCAACTTGTGTTTTACCAAGAAATCTTGTGAAGATAAGTAAGCTGAGAAAAACGAGAGCTGTTTGCCACGTGTCGCGTAATATTTCATGAAATTCCATTTATACACTCCTTGAATGATATAATTTTAAATAGGTCGCTAATTTTTTTAGGAAAAATGATATTTAAAGATTTTTGTTTATTGTTTGTAGAATCGGTTTATACTATGTGTGCTTTTTTAAATTTTTACGTAAAATAATAAACAAAATGTGATATAATAATATGCATGCTTACAGGGGGCTTGATTTGATGAACAACCTCTTTAAAATTCTAGAATTTTAAAAGAAGAATCAAGTCTCACTTTAAAAGGAGTGTCTAAATGAATATTTTTCGGAGAAAAAGTATGGAAGTTTTATCTCAGGAAGCTTCCAATACATCGTTAAGAAGAACGCTTGGAGCGTTTGATGTTGTTATGCTAGGCGTGGGGATTATTATTGGAACTGGGATTTTTGTTTTAACTGGTGTAGCGGCGGCGCAATATGCGGGGCCAGCGCTAATGCTATCTTTTGTGATTGCGAGTGTCACTTGTGCATTTGTAAGTTTGGCATATGCAGAGTTAGCTTCAATGGTTCCGGTTTCTGGTAGTGCTTATACATATACATATGCTTCAATGGGAGAATTTCTCGCTTGGCTAGTTGGATGGAATTTAATTTTAGAATATTCAGTGGGTGCTAGTGCTGTAGCTGGTGGATGGTCTGCTTATTTTGTTGGATTGATAAAATCGGCTGGCATTGATATCCCTTTAGCAATTACTGCAGTTCCGGCCGATGGCGGAATCGTGAATTTACCAGCGATTATTATTACTTTGTTGATGACTTATTTATTAGTTTTAGGAATTAGAGAAAGTACTACAGCAAATAAAATTTTAGTAACTGTAAAATTTGGTGCGATTTTCTTATTTTTATTTCTTGCGGGGCCTAAAGTAGATGTAACAAATTGGCAGCCATTTATGCCATTTGGTTTTGCTGGTGTTTCAGCAGGGGCAGCAGTTATTTTTTTCGCCTATTTAGGATTTGATTCTGTCGCAACAGCAGCAGAAGAAACAAAAAATCCTAAGAGGGATATGCCAATTGGTATTATTGGGTCCTTGATAATTTGTACGCTGCTATATATTTTGGTGTCAGGTGTTATGACGGGGGTTGTCCATTATGAATTACTTGATACAGCAGAACCGGTTACTTTCGTTTTAAGGCAACTTGGTTATCATTTTGGTTCAGCGATTGTGGGGACGGGTGCATTAGCAGGTCTTACGACTGTTTTATTGGTTATGATGTATGCGCAAACACGGGCATTTTATGCAATTTCACGTGATGGACTCATTCCTGAATGGCTTTGTACAATTCATCCGCGCTTTGGAACACCTCATATCATTACAATTTTAGTTGGTTTAGGTGTTGCATTGATTAGTGGATTTACACCAATTCATTTAGTTGCTGAAATGTGTAGCAGTGGAACATTATTCGCATTTATTATTGCCTCAATTGGTGTTGTTGTGATGAGAAAAAAATATCCTGATGCAGAGAGACCCTTTAAATGTCCGGCAGTTTATGTGATTGCAGCTTGTGCAGTCATATCATGTGCTTATGTTATGTTGAATTTGGCATTTATGACATGGGTTAGATTTATTGCATGGAGTATATTAGGTACAATTATTTATTTTGTGTATGGTTATTCACATAGCGGATTAAATCATAAATAAAAGCTATTCTTTTTTATAAGTATAAGAGAAGCAAAAATCTTTTGTAAAAAGATTTTTGCTTCTCTTATTGATAGTGTAATAAATTTTATTTATAAATACCGGCTTTCTTATAGATTATAATAATATGATTAAGCGGTATATATTTACTTTTTACTTTCATCATTGTATAATATCAATAATAAAGGAGTAACTGGCGAATAAAAATAAGAAGAAAAAGAATAAAAATACACTAAATGGATATAAAAATAAAATAATTTGCTTATGTATTATAGTAACCTTTGAATATTTTTCTATTTAAAGCGTTACTATATTTCATATAAAGGTAATTTTCTAATTTAGTGAAGTGTTGTAAAATTTTATTGATTATATTACAGGGATGATAAGGAGGATTTATTATGGGAAGAAAAATGAAAACGATGGATGGTAATGCCGCTGCGGGGTATATTTCTTATGCTTTTACTGATGTTGCGGCGATTTACCCAATTACTCCATCATCGCCAATGGCAGAGTATGCTGATGAAATGGCTGCAAAAGGAAAGAAAAATATCTTCGGGCAAACAGTAAAAGTGATTGAATTACAGTCAGAAGCAGGAGCAGCAGGAGCAGTTCATGGCTCATTACAAGCGGGTGCACTTACAACTACTTATACAGCATCGCAAGGTTTATTGCTAATGATTCCTAATATGTATAAAATCGCAGGGGAATTACTACCAGCAGTATTTCATGTTAGCGCTAGAGCTATTGCGGCAAATTCCTTAAATATATTTGGTGATCATCAAGATGTAATGGCAGCTAGGCAAACTGGTTGTGCAATGCTTGCCGAAAGCAGTGTACAGGAAGTTATGGATTTAAGTGCCGTTGCGCATTTAGCCGCGATTAAAGGGAGAGTACCGTTTATTAATTTCTTTGATGGTTTCAGAACTTCACATGAAATTCAAAAAATTGAGGTGCTTGAGTATAACGAGCTGGGAAAACTTCTTGATATGGACGCTGTTGAAGCATTTAGAAAATCAGCATTAAATCCAGATCATCCAGTTTTGCGTGGAACAGCACAAAATCCAGATATTTACTTTCAGGAACGCGAATCTGTAAATAAATTTTATAATGCACTTCCAGAGATTGTTGAAGAATATATGGAAAAAATCAATGCAATTACAGGTAAAGATTATCATTTATTCAACTACTATGGAGCAAAAGACGCAGAAAATATTATTATTGCAATGGGATCAGTTTGTGAAGCGATTGAAGAAACTGTTGATTATTTAAGGGAAAAAGGAGAAAAAGTCGGACTACTAAATGTCCATTTATATCGTCCCTTCTCTATTGAACATTTCTTTAAATACTTACCGAAATCAGTAAAACGGGTAGCCGTTCTTGATAGAACAAAAGAACCTGGAGCCTTGGCAGAACCACTGTATTTAGATGTGAAAAATGCATTTTATAATACTGATATGCGTCCGACGATTATTGGCGGACGTTATGCATTAGGTGGCAAAGATATTACGCCTAGTCATATTGTTTCAATTTACGAAAATTTGAAACAAGAAAAACCAAAGGATAATTTCACAGTGGGAATAGTAGATGATGTAACGTTTACGTCTTTACCATTGCCAGAACATGATATTGATACTACTCCAGAAGGAACTGCGGCATGTAAGTTTTGGGGAATGGGTTCTGATGGTACAGTTGGTGCTAATAAAAGTGCAATCAAAATTATTGGTGATAATACCGATTTGTATGCACAAGCATATTTTGCTTATGATTCTAAAAAATCTGGTGGGATTACAATCTCGCATCTTCGTTTTGGAAAATCCCCAATAAAATCGCCTTATTTAATTCATAAAGCAGGTTTTATTTCTTGTTCACAACAAGCCTATGTAGATAAATATGATTTATTGGCTGGGCTTAAACCAAATGGAGCATTTTTATTGAATACCAGTTGGTCTAGAGAAGAATTAGAGCAAAATCTACCTTTAGCAATGAAACAGTATATTGCAAAAAATAAAATTAATTTTTATACAGTAAATGCAGTTGGTATTGCCCAGGAAATTGGGTTAGGTGGACGTTTTAATATGATTATGCAATCGGCTTTCTTTAAATTGGCTAATATTATTCCGATTGATATGGCAGTAAAGCATTTGAAAGATGCCGTTATTACTTCCTATGGAAATAAGGGTGAAAAAGTTGTCAATATGAACTGTGCGGCGATTGATCGTGGAATTGACAGTTTAGTTAAAGTAGAAGTGCCGGATAGCTGGGCTGATATAAAAATTCCAGAAATGAAGCGAAGAAATATTCCTGATTTCGTTAAAAATATTCTTGAGCCAATGAATCGTCAAGAAGGTGACAGTTTACCAGTTAGTGCATTTCAGGGTATGGAAGATGGTACTTTCCCGCTTGGAACATCTGCATATGAAAAACGTGGAACTGCAATTAAAGTTCCAGAATGGATTGTTGAAAATTGTATCCAATGCAATCAATGTTCTTATGTTTGTCCGCATGCAACGATTCGGCCAGCTTTACTTAATGAAGAAGAGGCAGCAAATGCACCTAAAGAGATGAGGTTAAAAGATGCTGTTGGAGCTAAAGGCTTGAAATATACGATGGCGCTTTCTCCCTATGACTGTACAGGATGTGGAAATTGTGCACAAGTATGTCCGGCGAAAGAAAAAGCATTGGTAATGAAACCTCTTGAAACGCAGATTCATAAAGAAAATACAAATTGGGAATATGCAATGAATGTATCCCCTAAACTAAACCCTATAAATAAAATGACGGTAAAAGGAAGCCAGTTTGAAAAACCTTTATTGGAATTTTCTGGAGCTTGCGCTGGGTGTGGAGAAACCCCATATGCCAAACTGGTTACACAATTATTTGGTGATCGCATGATGGTTGCAAATGCAACGGGGTGTTCTTCTATTTGGGGAGCGAGTGCACCGTCTATTCCATATACAACAAATCATAAAGGGCAAGGACCAGCATGGGCGAATTCATTATTTGAAGACAATGCGGAATTTGGCTTAGGGATGTTGCTTGGAGTGAATGCGATTCGTGAAGGGATTGCAGAAAATGTAAAAGCAGTATTAAATGAAGCGATTAGTCCAGAATTAAAAGCTGCTTTGACAGAATGGCTGGATAAAATGAATGAAGGTGCAGGAACACGTGATCGTGCTGAGGCTGTAGTTGCGATTTTAGAAAAAGAAAAAGGTGATGACAGATTATTAAATAAAATCTATGATAATAAAGATTTCTTAGTAAAACGTTCGCAATGGATTTTTGGTGGCGATGGCTGGGCTTATGATATTGGTTTTGGTGGATTGGATCATGTATTGGCATCAGGAGAGGATGTTAACGTCTTGGTATTTGATACGGAAGTGTATTCCAATACAGGTGGGCAATCCTCGAAATCAACGCCAGCGGCAGCAACTGCACAATTTGCAGCGAAGGGGAAAATGACGCGAAAGAAAGATCTCGGGATGATGGCAATGAGCTATGGTTATATTTATGTTGCGCAAGTTGCGTTGGGAGCGGATAAAAATCAAACATTAAAAGCGATTGCAGAAGCAGAAGCATATCCGGGGCCATCTTTAATTATTGCGTATGCACCGTGCATTAGTCATGGAATAAAACTAGGGATGGGATCCAGTCATTTCGAAACTAAGCGTGCGGTAGATGCAGGATACTGGTCAATGTATCGTTATAATCCGTTATTAAAAGATCAGGACAAGAATCCATTTATTTTGGATTCTAAAGCACCTACAGCAGACTTTAAAGAATTCCTTGAAGGTGAAGTTCGTTATACTGCATTGCAAAAACAATATCCTGATATTGCAGAAAAGTTATTTGCAAAAACTGAGCAGGATGCGAAGGAACGTCGTGAAAACTATGAAAGATTAGCTGGTAAATAATAAAAATTCCTGTAGAAGGTAGATTTTTAAATCTATGACTCTACAGGATTTTTTATGTTTTTTAGAAAATTTAGGACTTGTTTACTATAAGGAAAAAATATAATATATAGGTAAATATAGAGAGATATAATCATAATTTTCTAAATTATGAATGAAATATTTTAGAGAATCGTATAAAATGGGAGGAATGAATAATGCATCAAAAAGGCTGGATTTTAATTGACGTTATTATTGGTATTGTCATTTTAAGTATTGCTTTAGTAGCTATTATTGGCGCATATAATACGATTCCTTATCGGGTAAATTATGCTGAGAATTATCAATCGGCACTCTCTATTGCACGTGAACAAGTAGGATATGTTCGTTTAACAAAAGGAATTCTAAGTAAAGTGGAAAAACAAGTGCCATCAGCAGAAGGAAAACAATATACGGTATTAATAGAACCTACGACAATTACCGGGAATCTACAAAGAATTGATATTACAGTAAAGTGGAATGATATGAATAAAGTTGGGCAAGTGCAGCTGACGAGTTATCATGATGGGAAAGAAGGATGATAACTCGAATGAAAGATATGGAGGAAAGCGGTTTTACACTAATTGAATTATGCATTGGTATTGCATTATTTGCTATCATTTTTGCAGGAATGTCACAAATTTTCGTAGCTGCTTATCAGGTTTATGAAAGCTCGATACAGCGCGATACGGCTTTACAAAGTAGTCGAGCCGTATTAACGATTGTAAAGGGCGAGATAGAAGCAGCTGAAAGTATTAGCAGTCCAATTGTAGAGGAGAAGGAGCCCATGGCAGTTTCTCTCTTGCAATATCAAAAGAATGGTCAGCTTTATGCGTTATATCAAAATGCAAATAAACAAGATGAATTGCGCCTTGAGTCAAATGCAGATACTAAGACTTTTCATATTGAAGGTTTGCAATCAATAAGTTTTAATAGGATAAATCAACAGCAAATAGAATTTACGGTACATGTTGTATATAAAAAGCAAAGTAAAATAATGAAAGAAGTTATAACGATGCTTAATTAGTTTAGATTTGTGTGAACAGTAAATGGAAGTTTGCCAATCAGAAATTTTTGCTAGGCTGGTGATGAAGTGACCACATTAAAAGAAAAGCAAAGTGGAAGTACCGTGATTTTTGGGCTATTGGTATTGATGGTATTAAGTATCCTCTTAGGTGGTATATTTGCTTTCGCGAATATGGAAGTGAAGGCTGGAGTCGTGGCGCGGGATGCTAGCGAAGCAAAATATGCGGCAGAAGCAGGCATTACGTTTTTAGCATTAGAAGATAAAAAAGCCAAAATGGCAAACTGGTCTTGGCTTCGGACTTTACAGGATTTTCGTAATGGTGGTGTGGCGAACGAGAGTTGCCAAGAAACTTATACAGTGGAAATTGAAAAATTAGTTGGAGAGAATCAATATGAACCTTTTATTCCTGTCGATAATGAACAACTTCCAGCGGGTAATTATAAAATTAAATCAACAGGAAAAGTTAATTCGGCGAAAAAGAAACTTGTTGCTAATCTTAAGGTGATTGATTCCGGAATACCTTTTGATGATCTTAGTAAGTATGTTATTTATTCAGGAAATGACAATGTAATTTATAATTTAGATATAGTTAATAGCCAAATTAATGGTGAAATTTATAATTATAATAAAGGTATAAATGATGGAGTTGGATGGCCATTTGGTACATATAATGAGTTTAAAGAAAAATATTTCAATTTATCATCGTCAAAGGTGATAGCAAAGGATGAGATAAGAACACAATACGTAAAAAAGAATAGTACCTATGTAAATAAGGAAAATAACAGGGTAATAGATGCTACACAATCTACTTTTGTAATTAATAATACGATTGAAAACCAAACGCTTGTGATAGAGGGAAATTTATTTATCGGTGAAAGTGCTAATATCCATAATTGTAGAATTATTGTAGACGGAATAGTGTCTTTATCGCCACTGAATAGTGGAAGGGCTCTTGTGACAAAAGATTGCCTTATTGTTGCCGGTAAAGCGTTAAGTATAATGGGAGCTGGAGGACAAAATGATATTCACGGTAAATGGATGTCTTTTTCTGAAAATGGAGTGCCAGAGGGTGTTTCTAATTCGGTATTAACTGGTGTTCTATATGCAAAAGGAACTTTTAATATATTTTCTTCAACGATTAATTATGAAAAACCATCTGATTCCTCTGATGAAAATGGAACGGGACGGAGCTTTGTACTTAGCAATAAACGGTTTGAATAAGTAAGGAGGATGCCAGAACTGGCATCCTCCCGTCATTCGTAGTAATTAAGATTGTTGGTTTGAATCATAAGAAGAGGTTAAAGAACCTTGATTTGGGGTAGAGTTTTTTTGGCTGCTTTGTGAATTCTTCTTATAATCTTTATTGCTATCTTCTAAAGCGGTCATTGTACCGTATTCACTCATGCTTTCTGAAGTAATAGAGCTTGTAGCTGAATTGCTGCCAGTTGAGCTAGTATAATCGTTGTTTGCATCCGCTGAAGCAGTCATTGTACCATATTTCTTTTTGCTGTCTGCAGTTTTGTTTTTGTTTGTTTTCATAGAAAAAGCCTCCTTTTATATCTTGAATTTTGGGAACGACATTATTATTTGTTTTTTCAATGAAAGAATACGTGACATTATTTGTTGTGTATGTTTTTTAAAATAAAGATTTTTGTTGCAAAAAATCTTTACTAAAAATACGGACTTTACAAAAAAACCTTGACAAAGTTTAAAAATACTGCAATAATGTATACAAATTTGATTTAAATTTACAAGTTTACATATTGATTTTTGATTTAACTTGGTGTAAAATGAATAAGCAAAAGCGATGAAGAGGTAAAGGATTTTACAAGAACATTTCAGAGAGCCGATGGTTGCTGTGAATCGGTATGGAAGTATAATCTGACTTCGCCTGTGAGCTTTTCTGCTGAAACTTCTTGAGTTAGGCGGAAACGTTGACCCAACGTTAGAGGGGAGCCTGGTTACGGGTGATATAAGTATAATGTAGGGTGGTACCGCGGATTTTATCCGCCCCTATTGATGGAGTAGATTCTGTCAGTAGGGGCGGTTTTTATTTGGTTATTTTAGGAGGGGAAAGCGGTGAGTAAGCGACATATTGTATCAGTCTTGGTACAAAATCAGCCAGGTGTATTAGTTCGTGTGGCTAGTATGTTTTCTCGCAGAGAATTTAATATTGACAGTTTATCTGTTGGTGTAACTCAATCACCAGAGTATTCTCGGATGACAGTTGTTATTCATGGTGATAAAGGTGTAATATCACAAATGGTAAAGCAGCTAGAAAAACTTTTGGAAGTCGTTGCTGTGCAGCTTTTAGAAGCTGATTCAGCTGTATATAGAGGAATGACACTGCTTAAAGTCAAAGCGGAGGAAAGCAATCGCTTAGACATTTTAAAAATTGCTGAAATTTTTAGGGCAAAAGTAGTAGATGTGCAGAAGGCAACACTTATTTTTGAGATTACTGGCGATGATGAGAAAATAGATGCTTTTACAAGGCTGTTATCACCGTATGGTATTCTTGAGACAATTCGTACAGGTCTCATTGGACTTGAACGGGGTGATCATACGATTTATCAACAACGAGAAGAAAGAGATTATTATGGTGAGGATGTATTATAATTTATTTTCAAGTAATAATTAATCTTTATTTTATTTAATTTTAGGAGGAGTTAAAATGGCGAAAATTTATTATCAACAAGATTGTGATTTATCTTTATTGAAAGGGAAAACAATCGCTGTAATTGGTTATGGTAGCCAAGGTCATGCGCATGCATTAAATGCAAAGGAATCCGGTTGTGATGTTATTATCGGTTTATATGAAGGAAGCAAATCTTGGGCAAAAGCCGAAGCACAAGGTTTTAAAGTATATACAGCAGCCGAAGCTGCAAAACTTGCTGATGTCATTATGATTCTTATTAATGATGAAAAACAAGCAAAAATGTATAAAGAGTCTATTGAGCCAAACTTAAAATCCGGAAATATGTTAATGTTTGCACATGGTTTTGCAATTCATTTTGGGCAAATTGTAGCGCCAAAAGATGTAGATGTAACGATGATTGCTCCTAAAGGTCCTGGACACACGGTAAGAAGTGAATACCAAGCTGGTAAAGGTGTTCCAAGCTTAGTTGCTGTACATCAAGATGCAACAGGGAATGCTCTTCAAATGGCACTTGCTTATGCTGCAGCAATTGGTGGTGCTAGAGCTGGTGTTCTTGAAACTGATTTTAGAACTGAAACGGAAACTGACCTTTTCGGTGAACAAGCTGTACTTTGCGGTGGTGTTTGTGCTCTTATGCAAGCTGGTTTTGAAACATTAGTTGAAGCTGGGTATGATCCTAGAAATGCATACTTTGAATGTATCCATGAAATGAAATTAATCGTTGATCTTATTTATCAAAGTGGTTTTGAAGGGATGAGATATTCCATTTCTAATACAGCCGAATATGGTGACTATATTACTGGCCCAAAAATCGTTACTGAAGATACGAAAAAAGCAATGAAAAAAGTTCTATCCGATATTCAAGATGGTACTTTTGCAAAAAATTGGTTAGTTGAAAACGAAGTAGGTTGTCCACAATTTAATGCAATGCGCAAAAATGCAGTGTTGCATCCATCGGAAGAAATTGGTAAGGATTTGCGTAAATTGTACAGCTGGAATGGCGAGGATAAATTAATTAATAACTAATTGAATAGAAAGCTAGATAAAGGCGGGTCCATAAATTAAGACTCTGCGTGAAAGAGAGGGGATGTTGCTGAGCAGCATCCCCTTTTATAACGGGATTTCTAAGGATGAAGGAGGCGGAGAAGATGGGAAAAATCAAAATATTTGATACAACTTTGCGCGATGGAGCACAAACATCAGGCGTCTGTTTTGAAACTCATGAGAAAGTTGAAATCGCTGAAGCTTTGGCAAAGATGAAAGTAGATATCATCGAAGCGGGTTTTCCTGTTGCTTCCAAGAGTGATTACCATGCAGTAGAAAAGATTAGTCAAACAATTTCCACTTCAATTGTTTCGGCATTGGTACGGGCAAATCAAAAAGATATTGATATTGCAAAGCAGGCGCTGGGGAAAAATGAGAACGTGAGAATTCATACTTTTTTAGCGACGAGTGATATTCAATTAGCGCATAAATTGAATATGTCGCGAGCGCAAGTTATGGCACATGCGCAAGAAGCTGTACGTTATGCGAAACAATTTATTGATGATGTAGAATTTACGGCTGAGGATGCTTCACGTTCTGATTGGGATTTTCTTTGTCAGGTTTTTAATGGTGTAATTGCAGCTGGTGCGACGACAATTAATATTGCTGATACTGTAGGATATGCTACACCAGATGAATTTGGACATTTAGTGAAGTATGTGAAAGAGCATGTTCATGATATAGATAAAGTAACAATTGGTGTACATTGTCATAATGATTTAGGAATGGCAACAGCGAATTCTTTGGCTGGGGTTATCTATGGAGCAACGCAGGTGGAGTGTACGATAAATGGGTTGGGCGAGAGAGCTGGCAATGCCAGCTTGGAAGAAATCGTTATGACGTTGGCAACTCGTTATGAATATTACAAGAAATCGACGAATATTGATACTCGGCAAATTTATCGTGCATCTAGATTGGTAAGTACATTAAGTGGAATTATGGTGTCGCCGAATAAAGCAATTGTTGGAGATAATGCGTTTATTCATGTGGCGGGAGGTCATCAGCATAGTGTAGCAAATCATGCGCCGACCTTTGAAATTATGCGGCCTGAATCAATCGGAATCAGCCGAAATACGATGGTTCTTAATAAATTATCGGGAAGACAGATGTTTGAAGAACGAGTAGCGCACCTTGGCTATGAATTAAGTGCAGATGTGGTTAACCAGTTATATGTACAATTTAGAGAATTGGCAAAGCGGAAAAAACTTGTTTACGATCGTGATATTGAAGCGCTAATTAATTCAAAAAAACAACAAATTCAGGAACATTATCGTTTGCTTTCTCACAGTATTTTAAGTGGGAGTGCTACGATTGCAACAGGTTCAGTTCGGTTAGAAAATATGAATGGTGATGTCTTGGAGGAAGCGAGTTGTGGTGACGGGCCAGTAGATGCATTATTTAAGGCGATAAAAAAAGCAATTGGCAGAGAGTTTTCTTTAAAGGATTATCAACTAAAGGCTGTTACGTCTGGGCAGGATGCATTGGGGGAAGCGACTGTTTGGCTTGAAGAGGCCGGCATTGTTTATAGTGGGCGCGGACTTAGTACTGATGTATTGGAAGCAACCGCAAAAGCATACGTAAATGCAATCAATAAACAAGTTGGGTCGAATGGGAGTTTTAAACTGCCGTTATTAAATGAAGCAGAACAAATGAATTAGGGGCTAGCTATTGAATAAATAAAGTGAAGTTATTATGTGGTAACTTGGAGGAGGATTTTTGCATGGGAATGAATATGACAGAAAAGATTTTTGCCAAACATGCTGGGCTAGATAAAGTGGTACCAGGACAATTGATTAAATGTAAATTGGATTTGGTGTTAGGGAATGATATTACAACACCACCAGCAATTAAAGAGTTTAACAAGATTGGTAAGCCTGTATTTGATAAAACGAAAATTGCATTAGTGCCTGATCATTTTACACCGAATAAAGATATAAAATCTGCTGAAATGGCAAAAATCGTACGTGATTTCGCATGTCAGCATGAAATTGTTCATTATTTTGAAGTGGGGCAAATGGGAATTGAACATGTAATTTTACCGGAAAAAGGCTTAGTTGCACCGGGAGATTTAATTATTGGTGCAGATTCACATACTTGTACCTATGGCGCAGTTGGTGCATTTGCTACTGGTGTTGGTTCAACTGATATGGGTGCGGCAATGGCGACAGGTGAAACTTGGTTTAAGGTTCCATCGGCAATCAAAGTTGAATTGACAGGAAAATTAGCACAAGGCGTTACGGGGAAAGATGTCATTTTAACTTTGATTGGCAGGATTGGTGTGGATGGTGCACGCTATCAATCGTTAGAGTTTGCAGGCGCAGGGGTGGCCAGCCTTACGATGACGGATCGTTTAACAATAGCAAATATGGCAATTGAAGCAGGGGCGAAGAATGGAATTTTCCCTGTGGATCAAGTAACGATGGATTATATTACAGGCAGAGTAAAAAAATCTTATGCTTGTGTACGCGCTGATGAAGATGCTGAATATGAACGCACGGTAACGATTCAATTAGATGATTTAAAACCTGTAGTTGCTCTACCTCATTTACCTGAGAATGTAAAAGTGGTTACGGAATTAGAAGACATTAAAATTAATCAGGTTGTTATTGGTTCTTGTACGAATGGTCGTTTAGAAGATATGGAACAAGCAGCTAGTGTATTGAAAGGGCATAAAGTGCATAAAGATGTACGGGCGATTATTATTCCTGGTAGTCAGCAGGTGTATCTTGATGCAATGAAAAAAGGCTATATTGAGACGTTTATTGAAGCTGGTGCGATTGTCAGCACACCAACTTGCGGTCCTTGTCTTGGTGGATATATGGGGATTTTAGCGGCAGGCGAACGTTGTGTATCTACGACAAATCGTAATTTCCGTGGACGTATGGGGCATGTAGATAGTGAAGTGTATTTGGCAGGGACTTATGTTGCGGCAGCAAGTGCTATTTTAGGTAAAATTGCAGTTCCAGAGGAGGTAAAGTAAGATGATATTAGAAGGAAAAGTGTGGCGTTATGGTGATAATGTAGATACGGATGTAATTATTCCTGCACGTTATTTAAATACAGCAGATCCAAAAGAATTAGCAATGCATTGCATGGAAGATATTGATTTGACATTTGCCCAGAAAGTACAAGAAGGCGATATTATTGTTGCAGATAAAAACTTTGGCTGTGGTTCATCACGTGAGCATGCTCCGGTAGCGATTAAAGCGTCTGGTGTGCCTGTGGTCATTGCGGATAGCTTTGCCAGAATTTTTTATCGTAATGGAATTAATATCGGTTTGCCGTTATTAGAAATTGGTGAAGCTGTAAAGAATTTTAATGCAGGTGATAAAATTCGTATTGATTTAAATGCAGGTACCATTGAAAATTTAAATACAGGGATTGTTTGTAATTCTCAGCCACTACCAGGCTTTATTCAAGATATTGCAAAAGCTGGCGGCTTAGTAAATTACGTAAAGGAGAATTACTAATATGGCAAAGATTGTTGTTATACCAGGAGACGGAATTGGGGAAGAAATCACGACTGCAGCAGTTTTGGTCTTGAAAAAAGTTGCTGAAAAGTGTAATCTTAAATTAATATTTGAAACGCATCATGCAGGCGGAACTGCATATGATTTATATGGTACTCCATTGCCGCAAAGTACAATTGATGCTGCTAAGGCATCTGATGGTGTATTATTTGGTGCAGTGGGCGGAGATAAATGGGATAATGTTGATCCTTCATTGCGACCAGAAAAGGCAATCTTAGGATTGCGTAAAGAACTTGGGTTATATGCAAATTTACGCCCGGTAAAAGTGCCAGATTCACTTTGTGAATATTCACCGCTAAAGGGAGAAATCGTAAGCGGTACGGACATTGTAATTGTTCGCGAGTTAATTGGTGGAATTTATTTTGGTGAGAAATGTGAATCTGAAATCGTTGATGGGGTAGAACGTGCATGGGATTTAGAAAACTATAGTGTACCTGAAGTTGATCGTATTGTACGTCTCGCTTGCGAGACCGCACAAAAACGCCAGGGAAAAGTCGTATCGGTAGACAAAGCGAATGTATTAGCTTCTTCTAGATTATGGCGTAGAACCGCGGCGGAAGTTGCTGAAGAATATAAAGATATCGAACTATCAAATATGTATGTGGATAACTGTGCAATGCAATTGGCATTAAAACCGAAAAATTTTGACGTTATCGTTACTGGAAATTTATTTGGTGATATTTTAAGTGATGAAGCCGCAGTACTTGGCGGTTCAATTGGCATGATGCCATCGGCGAGTATCGGCGAATGCACGAGCCTTTACGAACCAATTCATGGTTCGGCACCGGATATTACTGGGCTTGGTATTGCAAATCCAATTGGTACGATTTTATCAGCGGCAATGCTGCTCCGTTATTCTTTAAATGAAGAAAAGGCGGCAGTTTGCATTGAAGAAGCTGTGGAAAACGCATTAAAAGATGGTTACCGGACGGCTGATTTATATAGAGATGGCTTTAAAAAGGTAACAACAGAAGAGATGGCGGCGCGAATTGCCGAACGTATTTAATAAATTTAAGGGGGAATCATCATGCTGGTTACAGGAGCTGAGGCGATAGTACAATGTTTATTAGAACAAGGTGTGGATACCGTCTTTGGTTATCCAGGCGGCATGGTATTACCTCTTTATGATGCATTATATGATGAAAATAAAATTCATCATGTATTAACTGCGCATGAGCAAGGTGCAGCGCATGCGGCAGATGGGTATGCCAGAGCGAGTGGGAAAGTTGGTGTCTGCATTGCAACTTCTGGGCCTGGAGCGACAAATCTTGTTACGGGTTTAGCGACTGCATTTATGGATTCGATTCCAGTTGTTGCGATTACGGGGCAAGTGCCAACTTCACTATTGGGGCGTGATGCTTTTCAAGAGGTCGATATTATTGGTGTGACTATGCCTGTAACGAAGCACAATTTTCAAGTCAAAGATATAAATAAGTTAATGCAGATGATAAGATTAGCTTTTAAAGTAGCAAGTTCAGGCAGACCAGGTCCTGTTCTCGTTGATATTCCACGTGATATTTTTTATCAAAAAGTAAATTTTGACCCTATACCAACGGCAATTATGCCAGAGTGCAAACGAAAAGACGATATAGAAGATTTGATGATGCAAGTAACCGAAGTCTTAAATCAGGCAAAAAAACCATTGATTGTTGCCGGTGGTGGTGTAATTTCAGCAGGAGCAAGTGAAGAATTATTAGCTTTTGCCGAAAGACACCATTTGCCAGTAGTAACAACATTAATGGGACTAGGAGCATTTCCAAGCAATCATGAGCAATTTCTTGGAATGACAGGGCTGCATGGCTTGGAAACTGCAAACAATGCTGTGTATGAAGCAGATGTTATTATAGCGGTAGGCAGCCGGTTTAGTGATCGTCTTACTGGAAATCGTGAAAAATATATTAAAGGAACGAATGTTATACATATTGATATTGATCCGGCAGAAATAGACAAAAATGTAATGAGCAGTATTGGCTTAGCCGGAGATATGAAGGCTATACTTATGATGCTTACAGATATAGAGAGCATTGGGAATCATAATGAGTGGTGGAAGATGATTTTTCAATGGAGAGAAAAATATCAATTTGTATATGATGATACCTATTTAAATGTACCTTGGGTAATGAGAACTCTTGCAGAGCAAACGGAAAATTTAGATATTGTTTTTGTTACAGATGTGGGACAGCATCAAATGTGGGCTGCGCAACATCTTAGGTTAAATGAACCTCGCAGTTGGATTTCTTCGGGTGGACTAGGAACAATGGGGTTTGGATTGCCAGCAGCAATGGGGGCCCAGCTGGCAAAGAAAGAGAAACGGGTTATTCATATTGCTGGTGATGGCGGGATAAAAATGACGGGGAGTGAATACTATACCATTGCAGCACAAAATTTACCAATTATTTCAATCGTCATAAATAACAGCAGTTTAGGAATGATACGGCAGTTACAACATGTTTTCTACCAAGATCGTTATGCTTCATGTTTGCTAGAAAAAGAAATGGATTTTGCTGCCTATGCAAGGAGTTTTGGCATAGAAAGTGTAGCTGTAAATACAAATCAGGAATTTTGTTTAGCATTTAAACATGCATTACAAAATAATACGCCGCAGGTTATTGTTGTCAATGTGATAAAAGAATATGTAAGTCCGATGGCAAAAGCTGGAGCGGCGATTAATCAATTTGTGGATTTGTAATATAATATATATTTGTAAATACTGTAGAACCTTTTGGTTCTATAGTATTTTTTATGATATTTATACGTTATAATATATTAAGAAGGCTTTGAGAGGAGGCGTGAGAATGAATGAATTTTTAGATATTGAACAAGAAGTTGAGAGTTTATGCCGCTGGGGTGCTGCTAGAGCCGGTGCAATTGTTGTTTTACCTCTAGTAGGGAGTTTGACTCTCATGGCAAATGAATTTTATATGATAAAAAAAATTGCTGATTTATATGGATACAAGCTAGATAAAAGTGCAGCAGGGGCGTTTTTTGGTGCTTTAGGAGGCGTATTTGTAGGTCAGACTTTAACTACGGTTTTTCCTTTTCCTCCATTGCAAATACCAATAGGAATTTGCACTACTTATGCAATTGGGAAAGTGGCACATGAGTGGATTAAAGATGGTATGCCTTCTTTTTCAAATAAATATAATGCTATCTTTAAAAAAGCCAAAAAAGAGGCTGAAAGTTTAGTGCTAATGTTAACCCAAAGTCCTTTGAAAGACAAGCCATTGGGCGATGAAAAAGCTAATCTGAACTTCGATTATGGGAAATAATGAAAATTGTATAGTGTATACAAAAGTTAGAATAAATTTAATAATAAATAAAAAAAGTGTTAAAATATTCTTAGTGTAAAAGAAGTTTGTACTTTATTTTAAAAAATAAAGTAGGCATATTGACAAGGGTAATAAAAAAGTAGTATTATACAAAACAATATAAAAATAAGGAAAATAACTTTAAAGAAAAGAAGGTATAGATATATGGCATATTATTTTTCAGAAGCATCTCATACTTTTGGTGAATACTTATTAGTACCTGGATATTCTTCTACAGAATGTATTCCAGCAAATGTGAGTTTAAAAACTCCTCTTGTAAAATTTAAAAAGGGTGAAGAACCTTCGATTTCTATGAATATTCCATTAACTTCTGCGATTATGCAGGCCGTTTCTGATGATAAAATGGCTGTTGCTTTAGCTAAAGAAGGTGGTGTTTCATTTATTTATGGTTCTCAATCTATCGAAAATGAAGCAGCGATGGTTGCTAGAGTGAAAAATTACAAATCAGGTTTTGTAAGAAGCGATTCTAATATTCTTCCAAGTACAACTTTACGTGAAGTTGTCGACTTGAAAGAAAGAACAGGTCATTCTACGATGGCAGTTACTGAAGATGGTACGCCAGAAGGAAAATTACTTGGTATTGTAACAAGTCGTGACTATCGTGTAACAAGAATGTCTATGGATACAAAAGTTGCAGATTTCATGACGCCTTTTGAAAAATTAATCTGGGCAGATGCGGATACGACTTCCTTAAAAGATGCGAATAACTTAATATGGGAACATAAATTAAATATGCTTCCGTTAATAGATGAAAATCAACGCTTAAAATACATGGTATTCCGTAAAGACTATACGGATAATAAAGAGAATACAAATGAATTAATTGATGCGCAAAAACGTTATGTTGTAGGCGCTGGTATTAATACACGTGATTATGCGGAACGCGTTCCTGCGTTGATTGCTGCTGGTGCAGATGTACTTTGTATTGACTCTTCAGAAGGTTTCTCTGAATGGCAAAAAATCACACTTGAATATATTCATAAAAATTTTGGTAGTGAAGTTAAAGTTGGTGCAGGGAACGTTGTAGATCGTGAAGGCTTCCGTTTCTTAGCCAAAGCAGGTGCTGACTTCATTAAAGTGGGTATCGGTGGTGGTTCTATTTGTATCACTCGTGAACAAAAAGGGATTGGACGTGGACAAGCCACAGCGTTGATTGATGTAGTTGCTGCACGTGATGAATATTTTGAAGAAACAGGAATTTATATTCCGGTATGTTCTGATGGGGGTATCGTGCATGATTATCACGTAACTTTAGCTTTAGCTATGGGCGCTGATTTCGTAATGCTCGGTAGATACTTCTCTCGCTTCGATGAAAGTCCAACAAATAAAGTTAAAATTAAAGGCAATTATTTAAAAGAGTATTGGGGCGAAGGTTCCAATAGAGCGCGTAACTGGCAGCGTTATGATATGGGGGGGGATAAAAAATTATCCTTTGAAGAAGGTGTTGACTCCTATGTTCCATATGCTGGTAGCTTAAAGGATAATGTAACAGTTACGTTAAATAAAGTTCGTTCAACGATGTGTAACTGTGGTGCCTTAACAATTCCTGAGTTACAAAAAAATGCGAAATTAACATTGATTTCTGCAACAAGTATCGTTGAAGGAAGCTCTCACGACGTTATCGTAAAAGATAAATATTATCGTAATGAAGAATAAATAGCGGATAACCGCCCTTTGCAAAAATGCAAAGGGCGGTTGTTTTTTATATTGACAGTAAATCAATGGATTGATAAAATTAATTCAAACAATCGTTTGTTTGGAGGTTGAAATGGATAAGGATACGCGTACAAAACTAATTGAAATTGCTACGAAATTATTTGCTACAAAAGGATTTTTTGCTGTATCAGTAAGGGAAGTAACAAGTATAGCTCAGGTGAATGTATCAGCAATTTCTTATTATTTTCAGAGTAAAGAAGGGCTTTATCAGGAGGTACTTAAGAATCAATTAAAACCGGTTTTAGAAGCTTTGGATTTAGTTGAAAAACAAATCGGTTTATCTGCTATGGAAAGATTTCGTTTTTTTGCAAACCAGGTTGCAAAAGTTCATTTAAATTACCCTTACTTGACAAGATTTATGATGAATGAAGTAACAAGTCCGACAGAATATGGAGGAGCGATAGTTGAGAATCAAAGTTTGAAAGTTTATCGTTTTATTTATCAAACGATAAAAGCTGGTGTAGAAGATGGGGAGTTTAAAAGTGATTTAGATATTCCACATACGGCATTTTCTTTAGCTGGAATGATGATTTTTTATTTTGTTACGAAACCGATTCGTAACAAAATTATGCCGAATGAAGAAAATTCAGTGGATACTTATCTAACTAATGTACTAAAAAATTATCTTTATGGGATTGCAAGTGAGTAAATATGATTTAAAAAAGAGGTGAAGGAAATGCAGAAAAAAAAGAAGGTTTTTATTTCCATATTTTTAATTATATTATTCTGTGTAGCAGGCTATAAATTATATAAACAGCAGGAAGATGTACTTGTTTATACAGGAACGGTAGAAGTGACAAAAGTAGATATTACAACGAAGACGAATGGGTATATAGATTTTCTTCAAGCAAAAGAAGGTGATACAATAGCGAAAGGGGCGTTAGTAGCTAGAATTGATCAAGCGGATAGCAGTGCGCAATTAGAGCGTGATACGCTGGCATTAGAAAAAGCAAAAGTTCAGTTAATGGATTTAGAAAAAGGTGCAAGAATTGAAGAAATCAATGCGGCAACGGCAAGTACAGCGGCGATGGATTCAGTTTATCAAAAAGCGTTAGCTGATTATCAGCGTTATCAAGAATTGTATAACAGTGATGTTGTAGCAAAACAAAGCTTAGATAATGCAAAATCAGCTTATGAAGTTGCTTATCAAAATTTACAGGCTGCAAAAGAAAATGAAAAACTGGTTTTAGCAGGGAATCGCAGTGATGTTATTCTAGCGCAAAAAATTGAGGTTGAGCGATTAACGGCTGTGTTAAAGGCATCGAAGCTTAATTACCAAGATCATAATGTTTATAGCCCGATAAATGGTGTTGTATTGACGAAAAACTTTGAGGCTGGTGAATACGTCGGGGTTGGAAACTCACTTTTTACTTTAGGAGACTTATCGGATTGTTGGGTGAAAATCTATATTCCCTCAACTGAGATTGGTAAGGTGAAATTAAAAGAAGAGGTAAAAGTTTTTGTAGATGCTTATCCAGAACGGGTCTTTGTAGGCAGGGTAAAAGAGATTAGTGAAAAAGCTGAGTTTACACCACGACAAAGCATTACGAAAAATGAACGCACGAATATGGTGTTTGCAGTAAAAATTGCGGTGGAAAATACAGAAGGCATATTAAAGCCAGGAATGCCTATGGATGTGAGATTTAATGATTGAGTTCATGAAGGTAACTAAAAATTTTTCGGAGGTAATTGGCGTCCAAGATTTGAATTTACGAATTGAGCAAGGAGAAATTTTTGGTCTCGTGGGACCAGATGGTGCAGGGAAAACGACAACAATCCGTTTAATGTTAGGTCTTTTGAAGAATTTCACAGGGAAAATCACGGTTTTAGGAACAGAGAATATCGAGAGAATCAAAGGTCGCTTTGGTTATGTTCCACAAAGATTTAGTTTATATCAGGATTTAAGTGTGCTAGAAAATATTGAGTTAATCGGTGCATTATATGGTGTAAAAAGCAGTGAAATTCAAGAAAAAGCAGAAGAGATTTTAACATTTACTGGTTTGTGGGAGTTTAGACATCGTTTGAGTGGAAATTTATCAGGTGGAATGAAACAAAAATTGGCGTTGGCGGCAGGCTTGATGCATAAGCCTGAGGTGTTTTTCCTTGATGAGCCGACGACAGGTGTTGATCCTGTAGCGAGAAGAGAGTTTTGGCAGTTACTCTACGAGTTGAATAAAACAGGGATGACAATTATTGTTGCCACTCCTTATATGGATGAGGCCGAATTGTGTCATCGAGTTGTATTGATGAAAGATGGTAGTTTGGTTTCGTGTGCGACACCAAACCAATTGATAGAGAATTATCCCTATAAAATATTATCCTTGGAAACGCCGATGAAAGATGAACGTGTGCTTAGTGAGTTGTTAAAATTTATTGTTTTAGATATTAATTCTTTTGGTGAAAAATATCATTTGATTGTGAAGGATGATAAAGTCGCGAAAAAGGCGATACAAGACACGTTAGTAAATCACAAAATTGCAATAAATCGTTTAGAAAAAATAACCCCGTGTTTAGAAGATGTCTTTGTTGCTATCGCGCATATGGGTGGTGAGAAATAATGGAGTTGGCAATTGAAACTAAGGATTTATTATGTAAATTTGGTGATTTTATTGCAGTGAATAAACTTAATTTTCAAGTGAAACGTGGGCGAATTTGTGGGTTTTTAGGACCAAATGGATCGGGAAAATCTACAACAATACGAATGTTATGCGGTATTTTATCACCAACTTCCGGTAGTGGAAAAGTATTGGACTTTGATATTGCGAAGGAAAGTGAGCAAATCAAACAAGAAATTGGTTATATGTCGCAGAAATTTAGTTTGTATCCTGATTTGACGGTAACAGAAAATTTGGATTTTTATGCAGGAATGTATGGGTTAGCAGGGAGAGAAAAAGAAAATCGAATTCGTGAGGTAATGCAAACGGTAAATTTGGGAAATATGATGTCAACACTTGTAGCCAGTCTATCTGGAGGGATTAAACAACGTTTGGCATTGGGGTGTGCGATTTTACATCAACCGAAATTACTTTTTCTTGATGAACCCACCGGTGGGGTAGATCCAAAAGCGCGACGGATGTTTTGGCAAATTATTTATGACTTGGCGGAGCAGGGAACAACGGTTTTGGTTAGTACGCATTTTATGGATGAAGTAGAACACTGTCATGTTGTTGGGTTTATGTATCAAGGAGAATTAATTGCTTTTGGCAGTGTAGGAGAGCTTAAAAAAAGTATTGATGGGACGTTGATTTTACTGGAAAGTAATGACTCATTAGGCTTATTGCAAGAGATAAAAGAGAACGGGTTACCATTTAAAGATGCATATATTCATGGAAAAACTCTTCGTGTCCTTTTGGAAAAAGATGATGAAAGCTATTTTTCAGCATATACATATAAAAAAATTGTACCGACGATGGAAGATGTATTTGTTTATTATGTCAAGTTAAAGCGAGGTGAGATTAATGATTAGACTTAAAGCATTGTTGAAAAAGGAATTTATTCAAATGCGGCGTGACAATTTAACTTTAGCGATGATGCTGGTCTTACCGATTGTTCAATTGCTGATTTTCGGTTTTGCAATTAATACGGATGTTAAGCACTTAAAAACGGTTGTTTTTGATCAGTCACTTAGTACAGAAAGCAGAGAGTTATTGGCGAGTTTTACCTCCAGTGAATATTTTTCTGTAGAATATGTAGTAGATGATTTTTCAAAGGTAAATCACCTCATTGAAGATGGATCAGCGAAAGTTGGGATTATTATTCCGCCCGATTTAGCAGAGAATATTAAACATGAAAAATCGACACCAATTCAAGTATTAGTGGATGCTTCGGATTCTATGTCAGCATCTTCGGCAATTGGTGCTGCACAATCTATTGGACAGTTAAAATCACAAGAAGTGTTGCTTAACAAAAAAGGAAAAGACACACAGGTGAATTTATATGATATACGAATACGTAGTTGGTATAATCAGGATTTTGTGAGTGCATATTATATGGTTCCTGGAATTATGGGGGTAATTTTAACGATGACGATGGTGATGATTACTTCTATGGCAATTGTTCGAGAACGGGAAAATGGTACGTTGGAACAGTTAATTGTTACACCTCTTAAATCATACGAATTGATGTTAGGTAAAATTATTCCTTATAGCTTTGTGGGTTATGTACAAGCCACTATTGCCTTATTGATAGGGATTATCGTATTTGATTTACCGATTCGAGGTAGTATAGCTTTGCTATATGGGTTGACATCTTTATTTATTATTGCTTCCTTAACTCTGGGAATTTTGATTTCGAGTTATGCAAGAACGCAGATGCAGGCAATGCAGATGTCGTTGTTTATTTTCCTACCAAGTATTTTATTATCTGGATTTATGTTTCCGCGCGATGCGATGCCAGAAATTTTTTATCATCTCGGAAGATTACTACCAATTACTTATTTTCTTGAAATTTTGCGAGGAATTATTTTGAAAGGGAATAGCATTCAGTTGCTTTGGGGGCAGATATTGGCGCTGGTTATTTTTATTACAGCAACATTAGGAATCAGTATTAAAAAGTTTAGCAAAACCTTAGATTAAATGAAAAAATTAATTTTAAGCGAATCTCGATAATAAAATTTTAATTTATGCTATTAGCAAATGAGTCTATAGCATAAATCATTTGACATCATCTATTTATAAATTTGGCAGGAGTTTCAAATTTATTTGAGAATTAAAACAGAAATTATCTTTCATGCTAAAGCAGTAGGAGGAAAAAATGGATTATACATATGCAAAACGTTTAGAAAAATTTGAAACAGGAATATTTGCATCGTTAGATGAAAAAAAGCAACAGCTTATATCACAAGGGCGAAAGGTGTACAATTTATCCATTGGTACGCCTGATTTTAAACCTCCAATACATATTATAGAAGTAGCCAAAGCAGCCGAGGAGCTTGCAGAAATAGCAAAACTAATCGGACGTATGTGAAGTGAAAAGAGCTGTTCTCGTAAGAGTTTTTTCTCTTATGATAACAGCTCTTTTTTATTTCCCGGAAAATAACGGAGAACGTTTTTCTTTAAATGCAGATAGCCCTTCCTGGTGGTCTTTTGTCTGCATGCAGATAGTCTGTAAGGCGGCTTCTTTACTCAATAGCGTATTTAAAGATAAATCATCGGATTCATTTAGCGTTTGTTTTATCATTGCTAAAGCGATTGGAGCTGATTCTTTTAGCTTTTTTGCAAAAGCGTAAGTTTCATCTGCAAGAGCATTATCTTCAGAAATATGGTTAATTAGCCCGAGTTGATTCGCTGCTTCTACATTAATTAAATCTGCAGTAAACATCAATTCTTTTGCTTTAGGCAGGCCGATAATTCTTGGTAATAAGTACATGCCACCGCAATCTGGCACAAGTCCCACCTTGGCGAAGCTCTGGGCAAAGCGTGCGGATTTTGCTGCATAAATAATATCACAGGCAAGGACGAGATTAAAGCCGGCACCAGCAGCTACACCGTTTACCATCGCGATGACAGGTTTTTGAATTGCTTGAATTTGCTTGACGAGATTACCAACCTTAGTGATAAATTCTTTTGCTTTGATTGGTACGGTTAATGTAGACAAGTGCGCTAAATCACCACCGGCACAAAAGGCACGGCCATTCCCTGTGAGGATAATCGCACGGCTTTCATCTTGGCTTGCCCTGGTTAAGTAATGCCCAAGACTGTCAACAAGTTCTTCATTCATTGCATTCAGTGATTTAGGTCTGTTTAATGTAATTGTTGCAATCTCATTTTCCAATGTGTATAATACAGTTTCGTTTTCCATATATTCCCCTCCAAATCTTCTTTAGTTTATTCTAGCACGATTTTTCTTTTTCAGCTATTTTTCATCTTTGCGGTTTATAGTGGTAGCAGTAGATTTAGAAAATAGGTGATTTTGTGGAAAGAAAAAATTTAGATGTGATAATTATATTGATCGTGGCTGGATTTATTATGTTATTTAAATTAGGGGCAGTACCACTTTTAGATCCTGATGAACCAGTGTATATACAAACGGCACTAGAGATGCTAAATCATAATGATTTTATTTCACCAAGAATATATGGGGATTTTTGGTATGATAAGCCGCCAATGTATTATTGGTTGATTGCATTGGCTGTAAAATTTTTTGGAGCAACTGAACTTTCGGCGCGTTTACCGTCAGCAGTATTGGCAATTGCTGGAGCTATGCTCGTTTACTACTATGGTAATCGTTTATTTGATCGTAGGTCAGCGCTATATGGAGCTTTGATTTTAGTAACGAGTTTTGAATATTTTTATCTAGGGAAAGCTGCGGTTACTGATATTACCTTAAGTTGCTTTTTTAGCGGAGTAATATTTGCTTATCTTAGCAGACAATATAGATTAATGTATGCATTTATGGGGTTATCGGTCTTAACCAAAGGTCCAGTAGGCATTGTTTTGCCACTTGCAATTATTTTGTTGCATTTAATTGCAACAAAGAATTGGTTGGAAATCTTTAATTTGAAAATTTTTCAAGGTGGTATAATATTTTTGTTAATTACTGTTCCGTGGTATGGAATGATGTATAATTTACATGGAATGGATTTTATTGAAACTTTTCTAGGCTTTCATAATGTTACGCGATTTTTATCACCAGAGCATGAATCAGGACAGATTTGGTATTATTATCTTCCTGTTCTTTGTATAGGATTTTTCCCTTGGGTCAGTTACTTACTGCCAGCTCTTTATGAAGGGTGGAGGGAGAAAAACAAAGAAAATGGGAAAAATATTTTAGCTTTGATGATATGGCTTAGTATTGTTTTTGTATTTTTCAGTGTTTCACAGACAAAATTAATTTCTTATATTCTACCGATGTATCCACCAATGGCATTATTAACAGGATGGTATATGAATCGCTGTATTAAAGAATTTCGAATAAAAACATTAAATTTTGCCGGAGCAGGAATGCTGTTGATTAGTCTCTTAATTTTTATTGTATTGGAAATAACGGCCGAATATAAATTAGGAATGCAAATTAACGGAATAAAATATCTGGGCGTTCTTTTTGTGGGAATGGTTAGTTGGGTGTTTTTGAGTAATTTTGTAAAGAATAGACGATATTATTTATTGGGAATTGTTGTTGGAATGATGGGGTTTGTTGTTATTTTAATGAATTGCATTTTTCCAGCTATTGCTGACTTTGTATCAGTAAAACCGACTGCTGAGGTTTTTAATGAAGTATATGTCAATCAATCTACACCTGTATATGTTGAAAAGTTTTACCGACCAGGTTTTTGTTATTATACGGGAGTTGCCGGACAGGAATTAAAAACAGATTTACAGGCGGCAGTGAAAGGGGAAAAAGAAGCGTACTTTTTAGTTCGAGAAAAGAATTTTGATCAATTATCAATAAAGGAAAAAGAAAGTTTAATGATTATTAATAAACAAAAAGATGTATTATTACTCTATAAAGTCCAAAGCGGGTGAGTTTATGCGAATTTTATTAGCTGAAGATGATATGAAATTAGGTAAATTAATTCAATATATGTTACAGCAAAAAGGACATTTTGTTGATTGGGTAACATCGGGAGACATGGCATATGAATATGCCATGTTTGATCCTTATGAGATCATTATACTAGACTGGATGATGCCGGTTGAAAGTGGGATAGATGCTTGTAAAAGATTGCGAGAAAATGGTTGTGAAAGTTCAATTCTAATGTTAACGGCGCGTGATTCGATTGAAGATCGAGTGGTGGGACTTGATGGAGGAGCGGATGATTATTTAGTAAAACCGTTTGAATTTGAAGAATTATTTGCAAGAATTCGTGCACTAGCAAGACGGACTAATTTAAAAATACAGAAGGAAACAATTGCTTTTGGAGAGTTTACTCTAGATAGAACACAAAAACTAGTAAAAAGATGGGATAGCGTGATCCAATTATCACCGCGTGAATTTCAGATTCTCGATTTGCTTGTTCAAAATAAAGGAATCGTAATATCGCGTGATCGAATTATTGAACGAGTATGGGGAATGGAAAGTGAAGTTAATTCTAATATTATTGAGTCTTATATAAAATTGTTAAGAAGAAAAATGGGGCTTGATGAAACTGGAACTATGATTAAAACAATTCGTGGGATTGGATATAAATTGGAGGAATAGCTACGTGTTTAATGAAATTCACCGCAAATTAAGTCTATATTATACTGCGATTATGGCGATGTTTTTTATCGTATTAGTTTTTTGTGTACATGAGAGTATGATATGGTCAATTACGAATGAACAAGAGCATGAAGTCTTGTTGTACGCACAGGAAGAAGCGGTTGAACATGCAATATTTTTTCAACATAATGAGTTTTTTATGGATGAAGATGAAGACAACAACAATCGCCGTTTATTTTTTTATGCCTATGACAATAGTGGGCAGTTATTTAATGCGCTGAATCCGGCCGAGGAGATAAAAGGACAGGTATTGGATAAAATTAATCATTGGCAAGATGGTACTGGAAAAATTACGACATTAAAGTTTGATGATGAATATAAAATTATGATGTCAGCGCTTCCAATTGTGGTAAATGGTGAAAAAGTAGGAATGATTTATGTTGGACGTGATGTAACTACGTATTATAAAGGAATGCGTAAGGCCACAACAATTATAATCATTGTATCAATGATTGCTCTCATCATAGCGGCAATCGCTGGTCATGTCATGGCTAAAAAAGCAATGGTTCCGATAAAGCTGGCATACGATAAACAACGACAATTTACTGCGGATGCCTCGCATGAGCTTAGGACTCCATTAAGTGTAATTATGTCTTCAGTTGAGGTGATCGAACAAGAGCAGACATTAAGCAAATCGCCCTTTATTGAACAAATTATCATGGATATGAAAGATGAAATTCGCAAAATGTCAAAGCTGGTTACGGATTTGTTAGCCCTGGCCAGGTCAGAGGGGCAAGGGTATAAATTAAACAAGACCGAGTTTTCTTTAGGAGAAGTAATTGAGGAAACGATACGAAAACTCCGTTCTTTGGCAGGTGAGAAGTCCATAGAAATTCGTTTTTATAATGAATTTGACATCAAAGTTTTTGCTGATTTAGAGCGAATAAAACAACTTATTTTAATCTTGATTGATAATGCAATCAAATATACATCAGATGGAGGCGAAATAATGATTAAAGCTAGCTTGAATCGTTATGAAAATAATGTTTTCATTCAAGTTATCGATACTGGAATTGGAATATCTGAATCTGATCAAAATCATATTTTTGATCGATTCTATCGTGTGGATAAAGCTCGTTCGCGAGCAATAGGTGGAAGTGGCTTGGGCTTATCTATTGCAAAATGGATTGTAACTATGCATAAGGGAGAAATAAAATTGATGAGTAAATTGGGAGAAGGAACTACATTTACTGTAGTCTTACCGAAAAGATGAAATACCGTAATGAATGTTTAATTTTTATTTCTTGTTTAATTTTTTATGGGATGTTTACTTGGAGCTTTCCAATTACAGATCCAGTCGAATCTAATTATGCGCTCACGGCTAAAGAAATGTTGTTAAGTCATGATTTTTTGTCTATGCGAATTTACGGTGAATATTGGTATGATAAGCCGATATTTACGTATTGGATGCTGATTTCTAGCTATAAAATATTTGGGATAAATGAATTTGCCGCACGCTTTCCTATGATATCTGCTAGCTCTTTAAGTGTTGCTTTTATGTATTGGTTTGTATGGCACAATGAAAAAAGCAAAACGATGGCTTTTTTGAGCGCATTCATATTAGCGACATCATTACAATTTTGGGTACTATCTAGAATAATTGTTACAGATGCATTTTTATTTTTCTTTCATAATGCTGCACTAGGTCTATTTTATTTAGCGTGGAAAAAAGAAAGAGTAATTTATGGGATAATCGCTTATATTGCTTTAGGATTGGCAGTGCTGACGAAAGGTCCGATAGGGTTCTTATTACCAATGCTAACGTTACTTGCATATATTTTTATCACGAAGTCTTGGGGGATGTTTAAGTATTTATATGTATGGCAAGGTATTTTAGCCTTTGTTTTCGTAGGAATGCCATGGTATGTTTATATGTTTATCCATCATGGCTGGGATTTTATTGATAGCTTTATTGGTCTTCATAATATTGCAAGGGCTACAATATCAGAACATCCAGAAATGAATGTTTTTTATTACTATCTTTTAGTGTTACCGGTTGCTCTACTCCCTTGGACTGGTATATTTATCAGAACAATTTATGAGATAATCAAAAAAAGAAATCTAACCGATCGAAATTGGTTTTATCTTATTTGGTTGGTTCTACCTGTAGCTTTTTACACCTGTATGGCGACAAAATATTTAACTTATAGCTTTCCGGTTTTATTTCCAGCGGCTATTCTAAGTGCATATACATTAAATGAATTTTTGAAGAGGGACGATAAAAAGATTTGGCTATGGGTAATGATTCCAATGTTATTTTTGCTTCTTGGCATAGGTGTGGGGAATGCAAAAGCGATAAAGACAAATGAAGAATTTATTTATTTTGGCTGTGCTATATTTGCTTTATGGGGCGGGTCTTCAATTTTATTTGCCAGAGAACAAAGGAAAATTTTATGTAATATTGCTGTAAGTTTTATTTTAGGCTATCTTTTATTGGCTGGGATCATTTTACCCAATTACGCACAAATGAGGACTGCAAGACATTTGGCGGCGTTTATTCCACCAAATGCAATTGTAGAAAATATCGGAGATTATCAAACATCAGCTTTATTTTATTGGAATGGTGAAATAAAGTCGGTTATCTTACCAGATGAACATGTAGATACTGGAATTTGGTCAAGAAAATATTTATACCCTAGAGAGAAACTTGAAGATTTTATCGAAAGAACAAAAGAAGAAAAAGAAGTTTATTTAATTGTACACGAATATAGCTTGAGTAAATTTTCACAAATGCAGGTTGCAAAAGATTATTATCCTTTGGTTTCCAGCGAAAAAGGCACACTGTATAAGAAACGTTTATATTAGGGTGATGGATAATCATTATGCTTACCTTTGCTCAATTTATACGATGAGTTTCAAGGATAGAATTTAATAAAGATACTCCATAAAGAATTAGCCAAGGAGACAGGGAATACAGATAGAAATGTTGAAATGAGTAAGTGGATATTTTTTAAGGTGAGGTGTTCATGATGAAGATTGTCGTGTTAGACGGATATGTACTCAATCCAGGGGATTTAAGTTGGAGTGGAATTGAAGCGTTAGGGGAATTAAAAGTTTATGATAGAACTACACCAGAAGAAACTTTAACGCGTATTGGTGATGCGGAGGCCATCTTCACTAATAAGACAGTTTTAACGAATGAAATACTAAAAGCGTGTCCAAAGTTAAAATTTGTCGGTGTTTTAGCTACAGGTTATAATGTGCTTGATGTAAATTATGCACGTAAACTAGGAATTACTGTTTGCAATGTGCCAGCCTATAGTACGATGTCGGTTGCGCAATTTACATTAGGGCTATTATTGGAGATTTGTCATAACATTGGCAGTCATAGCATTGGAGTTATGTCAGGCGAATGGACGAGAAGTAAGGATTTTTCTTATTGGAATACACCGCTTATCGAGCTAGACGGAAAAACATTTGGGATTATTGGTTTTGGCAAAATTGGCAAAGCTGTAGCAAAGATTGTTCAAACATTAGGAATGAAAGTGGTTGTTTATAGTCATTATCGAGATAAGAATTTAGAAAGTGATACGTTTAAATTTGTTTCATTGGATGAGCTCTTTACTGTTTCGGATGTGATTTCACTTCATTGTCCACTATCTGAAAAGACACAAGGGATTATCAATAAAGAAAATATTACAAAAATGAAAGATGGCGTGATTATTTTAAATACAGGACGTGGGGCTTTAGTTGTTGAACAGGACTTAGCTGATTCACTAAATACAGGTAAAGTTTATGGAGCGGCAGTAGATGTAATTGCTGTTGAACCAATGCAAAAAGATAATCCGTTGTTAAAGGCAAAAAACTGCATTATTACGCCGCATATTGCATGGGCACCTTTGGAAGCCCGCAGGAGATTAATGAACATAGCAACGGATAATTTAACAGGTTTTATTTCAAATGCGCCGATAAATGTAGTCAATTAGACAATATATCTGGAAAAGTTTTAAAGAATAACATCAAACGACTATTTACAATAATGATGAAAATGTTGTAATATAAATATGGTTATGGGGTTATGCCCTTTTAACGTGTATTTGGGTTAACAACGATTGCCGATTATTTGGCAGGAGTTTATTTATTTTGAGAGGAGAGCTAATATGATTTACTCGCATGAAGTAGAAGCAATGACTTGTGTAGCACGTGCTACAAATCATGGTGCAGCACCAATTCCGCAAGAAGGAAAATGGACAAAATCCAAAGAAATTAAAGATATCAATGGCTTAACACATGGTATCGGTTGGTGTGCGCCTCAACAAGGAGCTTGTAAATTAACACTTAACGTTAAAGATGGTATTATTCAAGAAGCTTTAGTAGAAACAATTGGTTGTTCCGGTATGACACATTCTGCCGCAATGGCTTCTGAAATTCTTCCTGGTAAAACTTTGTTAGAAGCATTAAATACTGACCTTGTATGTGATGCAATTAACACAGCTATGCGTGAGTTATTCTTACAAATTGTTTACGGTAGAACACAAACTGCATTCTCGGAAGGCGGACTTCCAGTAGGTGCAGGTCTTGAAGATTTAGGTAAAGGTTTGCGCAGCCAAGTTGGTTCTACATATGGTACATTGGCAAAAGGCCCTCGTTATTTAGAATTAGCAGAAGGCTATATCTTAAAAATTGCTTTAGATGAAAATGATCAGATTATTGGTTATAAATTTGTTCATCTTGGGAAAATGATGGAAATGATTAAAAAAGGCATCGCTCCAGCTGAAGCTATGGAAAAAGCTACTGGCCAATATGGTAGATTTGATGATGCTGTAAAATATATCGATCCACGTCAAGAATAGTCAAAAATAGTTTAGAGAGGGGAATTTTTGGTATGGCAAAGTTTGAAGGTTATGAACGTCGTATTGATACAATCACAAAAGCTATGCAAGGTTTTGGGATTGCATCTCTTGAAGAAGCAGAAAAAATCTGTCTTGATAAAGGAATTAATGTTGCAGAAATCGTAAAAGGTATTCAACCAATCTGCTTTGAAAATGCATGTTGGGCATATACTTTAGGTGCTGCAATTGCAATTAAAAAAGGTTGCACAAAAGCTGCTGAAGCTGCAAAAGCTATCGGTGAAGGTTTACAAGCTTTCTGTATTCCTGGTTCCGTTGCTGATAATAGAAAAGTTGGTTTAGGTCATGGAAACTTAGCTTCCATGCTTTTAACTGAAGATACAAAATGTTTTGCTTTCTTAGCAGGTCATGAATCTTTTGCGGCTGCTGAAGGTGCAATTGGTCTAGCTAGAAGTGCAAATAAAGTAAGAAAAGATCCATTACGCGTTATCTTAAATGGTCTTGGTAAAGATGCTGCATTAGTAATTTCTCGTATCAATGGTTTTACTTATGTACAAACTGATTATGATTATTATACTGGTGAATTAAAAATTGTTAACGAAACTGCTTATTCTAATGGTGAAAGAGCAAAAGTTCGTTGCTATGGTGCAAACGATGTACAAGAAGGTGTTGCAATTATGCGTAGTGAAGGTGTAGATATTTCCATCACTGGTAACTCTACAAATCCTACTCGTTTCCAACATCCAGTAGCAGGTACATACAAAAAAGAATGTGTTGAAAATGGTAGAAAATACTTCTCCGTTGCTTCTGGTGGCGGTACTGGTAGAACGCTTCATCCAGATAACATGGCAGCAGGTCCTGCTTCCTATGGTATGACTGATACTTTAGGTAGAATGCATTCCGATGCACAATTTGCAGGCTCTTCTTCCGTACCAGCTCACGTAGAAATGATGGGGTTAATTGGTATGGGGAATAATCCAATGGTTGGCGCAAGTGTTGCTGTAGCAGTTGCAATTGAAGAAGCAAGTAAATAATATTAGTAGAGATAAGCGGTATTCACCCATGTGGTGGATACCGTTATTTTTTTATGTTATAATAGCTCATATTATAGTATTGTGAAGTGTATAGTGGAGGTTATGATGGAAAATTGTAAAAGAGCGGCAGAGAATGGAGACCAAGAAGCTCAATGTCAATTAGCTTATGCATATTACATGGGAAATGGAGTAAAAAAAGATTTAAAAGAATCATTAAATTGGTATGAGAAAGCTGCTATGCAAAATAGTCCTTTAGCATTATGTAAACTTGGTTATATGTATACTAAGGGTGAAGGTTGTAGAAAAGATTATGCAAAAGCGGCCGAGTATTATTTGAAAGCAGCCGAGTTAGGAGAACGAGTTGCGCAAAATAATTTAGCTGTTGCATATGAGTCTGCTAAAGGTGTGAAAAAAGATAACGACGAAGCAATTCGTTGGTATAAAGAATCAGCATCAAATGGTTATGTTTTAGCTGAATATAATTTAGCTGCATTATATGAAGATATGAAAAATTATACGGCGGCAGCGGATTGGTATATTAAAGCCGCAAATAATGGAAATGCAGCGGCACAAGATTCTTTAGGACGATTGTATGAATTCGGTGATGGTGTTGAACAAAATGATGAAGTTGCTATGCACTGGTATAGAATGGCTGCTAAACAAAATTATTTTGGTGCAAATGAAAATTATAAACGCGTTAGTTTTAAATTTACATCCAATGCATCTTCTGATTTTTTTGATAAAATTTTAAACTTTTTCCGTAAAAAAAAATAAAATAGTAAAAAAAGTAAATGGATTTGTGTAAAACTCCTATAATTTGCGAAAATAATTTTATTATCTTTTGGATAATTTTCGTGAATTTTGTAGGAGTTTTTATTCTTTTTGTTTAATTATAAGTACAAGAAAGAAATATATGAAATTAGGCTAATGAAGCAAAAATAGGATAAAAGTACCAGGGGGATTCTCATAAAGTGATTTAATTTATAGAATTTTTATAGGTGATTTTGGTGGAGGAAGATAAATGAAAAAAGTACTTATCGTGGATGATGCTGCATTTGTTCGATTAGCATTGCGAACAATATTGGAAAAGAATGGATATGAAATTGCAGCTGAGGCGAATGATGGAAATATTGCTTTGCGAAGATATCAAGAAGTCAGACCAGATTTTGTTACATTAGATATTACAATGCCGAATATGGATGGAATTACTACTTTAAAAGAGTTGAGGAAGATAGATAAAGATGTTGTTGTGATTATGGTTTCTTCTATGGGACAAGAGGCCATGATTAAAGAGGCTGTTTTACAAGGGGCTAGATATTTTATTGTAAAACCATTTAAAGAAGATTTTGTTATTCAGACAATTGAAAAAATTGTAGGCAGATAATCATTCGTGCTGCAATTTTTTATGATGTAGAAAAAATTTGTGTTTTATTTAGTTTTAGGATAAATATAATAACCATTGGATAGGTTGAAGGAGATGATAAAGTGGGAAATGTACATGAACCGATGATGGAGATGTTCATTTTTGAGACAAATCAGCTTTTAGAACAACTGGAACAATTGACTATTCAAAGTGAGAAAAATGGTGCATTTAACAATGATGAAGTCAATGAAGTCTTTCGCATTATGCATACTATTAAAGGATCATCGGCGATGATGTTAGTAAATGAGGTATCGAATTTATCTCATGCGATTGAAGATATTTTTTATTACATACGCGAGAAAAATCCACCTAATATAGATTGTTCTGGTTTAGCAGATATTATTTTATTAGCTGCTGATTTTATAAAGGGAGAGATTTCAAAAATTGAAGATGGGCATGATGCAGATGGAATTGCAGGCAATTTAGTAGAAGAAACTAAATCTTTTTTAACAAATTTAAAGTCAATAAACGGAGATATATCTGAAAATTCAGAAAAGAAAAAATCTTCCCCAAAACAGCAATATTATATAGGGGCAGATAAAAATATAAAAAGTAATCAGGGATTAAATGTATTTGCTGCTACTATATTTTTTGAATTAGATTGCGAAATGGAAAATATTAGAGGATATGCGGTGTTAAATGCATTACAGGATGTTGTAAGTGAAATTTATTATAAACCAGAAAATATTTTAGAAGATGATGATACGGTTTTGGTAATTCGTACAAATGGTTTTCAGATCTGTTTAACGACTGATAAGTCATATGAGGAAATTGAACAGATATTGAATCAGACTATATTTTTAAGAAAATTAGAATTAAAAAAGCTGGATAGTGTTCAGGAATGTGAATATTGGCTAAAAGAACAAAAAGTTGTAAAAGAAATTGTTATTGAGGACTTGCCAATAAAACCGATTCTTACAGAGAAATCTTTAAAACCTGAAAGCCACGAAGGTATCATTACACAAAGTATGATCAGTGTAAATGTTCAGAAATTGGATCATTTAATGGATTTAGTGGGAGAACTTGTAATTGCTGAAGCAATGGTGACACAAAATCCTGACTTAAAAGATCTTGAGTTGGAGAATTTTTATAAGGCGTCGAGGCAATTGAGAAAGATTAGTGCTGAGCTGCAAGATAGTGTGATGTCAATTCGTATGGTTCCTTTAAATGCTACCTTTCAGAAGATGAATCGTATTGTACGGGATATGTCGAAAAAGCTGGATAAAAAGGTAGAATTAGTTTTAGTCGGGGAAGATACGGAAGTTGATAAAAACGTTATAGAGCATATTTCCGATCCGTTGATGCACCTTATTCGGAACTCAATTGATCATGGCATTGAAATGCCAGAAGAGAGGAGTGCTGTAGGAAAGCCAATAAAAGGGAGAGTAACTCTTGAAGCGCAAAATGCCGGGAATGAAGTTATTATTAACATTATTGATGATGGTAGAGGTCTTAATCGTGAGAAAATTCTTGAGCGGGCAAGAAACAATGGCTTAATAACAAAAACGGAATCAGAGCTTACCGACAAAGAAATTTATTCTTTCATCTTTGCACCTGGTTTTTCTACGAAAGAGAAAGTGACAGAGTTTTCCGGTCGTGGTGTTGGGATGGATGTGGTTGTCCAGAATATTAAAGCGGTTGGTGGGAATATTTTACTGGATAGTATTCAAGGAAAAGGAAGTACTATTACATTAAAGATTCCATTAACTTTAGCAATTGTAGATGGAATGACTGTTGAAGTAGGAAAATCATCTTATACGATACCAATCATGTCAATTCGAGAATCGTTTAGACCAGCTAAAAAACAAATTTTAGTCGATACAAATGGTAATGAGCTTATTATGGTGAGGGGACAATGTTATCCAATTATACGATTACATAAATTTTATGATATTGAGACAAACGTTATTGATTTAACAAAAGGAATTATCGTTATGGTTGAATCTGAACATATGACAATGGCAATATTTGCTGATAATCTTGTAGGAGTTCAGCAAATTGTTGTTAAGCCGGTTCCTAACTATATAAAGAAAATATCTAATATGGCAGGAATTACTGGCTGTACATTACTAGGAGATGGCAGTATCAGTTTAATTTTAGATGTGATTGGTTTAAGTAATAAAATTTAAGAAAAAAGGAGGAGGGATAAGATGGCGGAAAATATAGTTGAACAAATGATTGAAGAGGAAGATACACAAAAAGGAAAATTCCTTACATTTATTATTGGTAATGAATTTTATGGGATTGAAATTGCCGTTGTAACAGAAATTATTGGGATTCAACCAATTACCGAAATCCCAGAAGCTCCAGAATATGTACGCGGTATTGTTAATTTACGTGGTAAGATCATTCCTGTTATGGATATTCGATTAAGATTCAAAAAAGAATTTCGAGAATATAATGATCGAACGTGTATTATTGTTGTTGATGTTAGAGATATATCAATTGGTTTTATTGTGGATGGTGTATCAGAGGTTCTTTCAATTCCAGAAGAAAATATTGTTGAACCACCAGCCATTAAATCTTCACAAAATAAATATATCAAGGGTATTGGTAAAGTTGGTGAAGAGGTTAAATTATTATTAGATTGTGATAAATTAATTGGAGATGATGATAAAGCTAGATTTACAGCATTGGAAGCTTAATTTACTTTTAGACATATATCAAAATTGAAATAAGTATATAATTTTAGAGGAGGCATAAAGATGGGATTTTTGAAGAATATGAAAATTGGAAGTAAAATTATGTGTGCATTGATTGGTGTCACAATTATTATGGCTTGCGTATGTATTTCTGGGATATATCAAATGGATAAGTTAGACGATGAATATAGTGAAATTTATAATAATTATGGTTTAGCAACAGGTGACATCGCAAATATGGCGACGATTTTCAACCAGAGCCGCAGTGTTTTTCGTGATGTTTTTTTATACGATGATGCAAAATCAATTAATGAAAGAATTCATACCTTACAAGAAGTTGATAAAAATTTAGAGAACGCTTATCAAATAGTTCTTTCAAAGGCACAATCGGAAGAAGCAAAAAAAGAACTAGGTGAATTTAAAAACAATTTAGAAAAATATAACTATTTCAGGGATCAGGCTCTTCAAATGGCTTTGCAGAATAAAGATAAAGAAGCTTGGAGTTTTATGGTTAACAGTGGAGCAGTAGAGGCTTCAAATAAAATTAATACAGGTCTTGCATCGCTATATAATTTGGCCAAAGAAAATGGGATGAAGCAAAGTATAGCTGCTAGTGAACGCGCACATCAAACGATGTATATGATGTGGATTGTTATGCTAGTTGTCACAATTGTAGCGATAGTTGCAGGGGTATTATTAGCTCGTACAATAGCTAAACGATTAAATATATTGGTAGATGCATCTGAAAAAATTGCGAATGGGGATTTATCTACGCAACTAAAAATAAAAAATCTAGATGAGATTGGTTCTTTGGCAAAAGCTTTTGAAAAAATGAGGAATCATATGAATATTGCATTAGCTAATATTGATGTAGCTTCGGAACAGGTTGCTGCGGGAGCAAAGAATGTATCGGATGCCAGTATATCTTTATCACAAGGAGCGACAGAACAAGCAAGCTCGGTGGAAGAATTATCGTCATCCTTGGAAGAAATTTCATCCCAAACAAAATTAAATGCAGAACATGCTGATGAAGCGAATAAACTTACGATAAATGCGCAAAAAAATGCAAAAATAGGTAATGAACATATGAAAGCTATGTTAACTTCTATGACGGAGATTAACGGCTCTTCAGCAAATATTTCAAAAATTATTAAAGTAATTGATGAAATTGCATTCCAGACAAATATTTTAGCATTAAATGCAGCGGTTGAAGCTGCACGGGCGGGGCAACATGGAAAGGGATTTGCTGTAGTTGCAGAAGAAGTAAGAAATCTAGCTGCGCGTTCGGCAAAAGCAGCAGAAGAAACTACGGAGATGATTGAAGGGTCTATTGTTAAAGTGAATGAGGGAACAAAAATCGCGAATAAAACAGCGGAAGCTCTTGATGTTATCGTAGAGGCAGTAACAGGTGTCGCTAGCCTTATCGACAATATAGCTCATGCCTCTAACGAACAAAGCATAGCACTTGAACAAATTAATCAGGGTGTACTTCAAGTTTCACAGGTTGTTCAGGCTAATTCGGCAACAGCAGAGGAATCGGCAGCGGCTAGTGAAGAACTTAGTGCACAAGCAAGCTTATTAAAAGACACCATTGGTGAATTTAAGTTTACAAAGAATAGTGTAAAGCAAAATTTTTATGAAGATAAAGTTGAGTTTGATGATAGGAAAAAATCATCATCTGAGATAAAATTAAATGGTAAAAAGAAAAGTGATATCAATCAAATTGCTTTAACTGATGATGAATTTGGAAAGTATTGATTACTAGGAATTATTTGCTCGCATTAGATGATATATCATCTAATGCGAGCAAATTTTAAATTGATAATCGTTGGTAGCGAACGGGTGATAAAATGGGGATATTATCAGAAGAAGATTTTCGGAAATTAACATTATATATAAAGAATAAATTTGGTATTCATTTAGGAAGAGAGAAAAAAACTCTTGTTGAGGGCCGTCTACATAAAGTGCTTTTGAGTTTAGGAATTGATAATGCAAATGATTATTATCAATATTTATTACAGGATAAAACGGGGCAAGCAGATAAAATTTTAGCAAATGCAATTACAACAAATCATACATTTTTTATGCGAGAATCTCAGCATTTTGAGTATTTTTCGGAAGAGGTTTTACCTTATTTTTCAGAAAAACTTTCAGACAATGATTTGCGGACTTGGTGTGCTGCATGCTCAACGGGAGAGGAAGCGTATACATTAGCTATGATCATTCAAGACTTTTTTTCTTTACAAAAACAGTCTTGGGATACAAAATTATTGGCTACGGATTTATCTACTTCTGCTTTGAATGATGCACGCCTTGGAATTTATAATGATGAATCTATCGATATGTTGCCTAAAAGGTGGCGCAAAACTTATTTTAAACAGATAAACGAAAATAATTTTCAAGTAAAAAATTCTTTAAAAAACGAAATTATTTTTAGGCAGTTTAATTTAAATAATCCTCAATTTTTATTTAAAAAAAAGTTTCATATAATTTTTTGCCGTAATGTAATGATTTACTTTGATCGTGTGACAAGAAAAGAACTTGTTAATAAATTTTATCAATGGTTGGAACCGGGAGGATATTTATTTATTGGGCATTCGGAAGTTATTGAACGTGGTGATTTTTCTTTTCAATATGTAATGCCAGCTGTGTATAGAAAGGGATTATGATATGAGAAAAATAAAACTTTTAATTGTAGATGATTCAATTGTTTTTCGTGAGGCATTATCAAAAGCATTATCAAAAGATTTAATGATAGAAGTAGTTGCAACTGCTGTTGATCCATTCGATGCTAGAGATAAAATCCTTCAATATCACCCTGATGTTATGACTTTAGATGTAGAAATGCCAAAGATGAACGGGATAGAATTTTTGCGAAAATTAATCCCTCAGTATCCGATCCCAACAATTGTAATTAGTTCTATAAATGATTGTGTTTTTGAGGCAATACAACTAGGTGCCGTTGATTTCATTAAAAAACCTGACGGAAAGGCGATCCTGACGAATAGAGATTTTTTTAATGATTTGATTACAAAAATAAAGATTGCTGTAAATGCAAAAATTCAGCAAGGAACATTACATAAAAAATCTTTCATTGATTCGTCTATGCCTTCTCATCAAGTACAAAATAAAATTATTGCAATTGGTGCATCTACAGGTGGAACCGTTGCATTGACAGATGTGATTACTGAGCTAAAAGGGAATATACCAGGGATTGTCATCGTACAGCATATCCCTCCGGTTTTTTCAGATATGTTTGCTAAAAGACTTGACTCAATTTGTGAGTTAGAAGTAAAAGAAGCGAAAAATGGAGATGAAGTTTTTCCAGGAAGAGTGCTAATAGCTCCAGGGAATATGCAAATGAGAGTAAAGAAGCGGGGTGCGGAAATTTGCGTAGAGTGTTTTGAAGGGGAAAAAGTCAATGGTCATTGTCCTTCAGTCGATGTTCTTTTTAATTCGGTTGCAGAGATTTATGGTAATAAGGCAATCGGTGTAATTATGACTGGAATGGGTTATGATGGAGCGAAAGGGCTACTCAATATGCGTAAAGCTGGTGCGAGAACGATTGGACAAGATGAGGGAAGTTCAGTTGTTTATGGTATGCCTCGCGTTGCCTATAACATTGGTGCAGTGGAAAAACAAGTGCCTTTAGATCAAATCGCAGAGCAAATTTGTTCTTTTATCTAGTATAGAGAGTAGTGTGATATTATGCTAAAAGAATGTATTGAAGAATCGTATATGCCAATCCATGACGTGTTAGATTGCATCGGTGATGGGATCATTATGACAGATATTCAGAGAAATGTTGTTTATATTAATGGGGCGGCTGCTAAAATTATTAATGTGACTACTGAAGGATCCTATGGGAAAAATTTTACTGAGGTTTGTCCAATTATCAATTTGGATACAGGGGAAATTTTAGATAGTCCGATAAAACGTGCAATTTCTGAAGAAAAGGTTGTGGGGCTTGAAAAAAACTCAGGAATAAAGCGTAATGATGGACAAAAAATTTATTTATCGGCAACGTGTTCGCCAATACGAAGAAATGATAATTCTATTGCTGGTGGTGTGGTAGTATTACGTGATATTACAAGATTGCATAATTTAGAAGAATATGTTGTAGATGAGCGTGAAAATTTAAAATTGATATTTAATTCATCGCCTGTAGGAATGTGCACGCTAAATGAAGCCGGAGCAATTACAAATATCAATCAATCTGCGTTATTAATTATGAATAAAGATCGTAGTTGCATTATGGGAAAACAATTTGGAGATGCATTTTGCTGTATAAATAGTTTAGAATACGGATGCGGAAAATCTTCCGCTTGCAAAGAATGTGCAATTCGTGCAGGTATTGTTAATGTGCTTACGAATGTAAATGCGGTAGAAAATATAGAAACATTGCTTAATTATATAAATGGAGAAATGAAAAAATCCGTTTGGTTAAGAATAAGTATAACTCGAACTAAACAAGGAGAAAATCAGAATATTGTCGTTAGTCTATTAGATACAACAGAAAGAAAAGAGCGAGAATTGGAAATTGCTCGTTCTAGAGATTTTCATATTAAAATTTTATCAAGTTTTCCTGGAATTGTTTGGTGGATTAAAGGTAAGGAATTTATCTATTTAAATGATCAATGCAAAAATTTTTTAGGGTTTGATAGTAAGGGACTTCATCATACAAAATGGATTGATTACATACATCCAAATGATTTAAGTGCTTCTTTTAAAAAATTGAATCAAAAAGATAATTATGAAGCTGAAATTCGGGTGAAAAATTGTCAAGGGATTTATAGATGGTTATGGTGCATAAATCAGAGAGTATATGGTGTAGACGGATTGCCAGCTGGATATGTGGGAATTGGTATCGATATTACGAGTAAAAAAGAGTTTGAAAAAGCAGTACAAGATAGTAGAACTAAATATCATACGTTGTTTATGAATATGCATAGTGGCTTTACTTATAATCGAATTGTAACGAATGAAAAAAATATACCGCTGGATTTTCAATTTATTGAAGTGAATAGCGATTTTTTTAAAATTATGGGGATTGGGAGAAAAAAAATTGTTGGGATGAATTTTTCGGACATTTTCCCAGAGTGTTCGATTAATTATAGTGATTGGATTGCTGAATGCGGGAAAGTTGCATTGGCTGGATGTGGCAGATTTGATAAAGAGTTTTATTGTAGAATGACGAAAAAATGGTTGTATTTATCCGTGTATAGTTTGGAAAAAGGGTTTTTTGCTGCATTATATAGAGATATAACAGAGCAGAAATCGGCTGAGAAGCAATTGAAAAAAGCAAAACTAGCAGCTGAAGAGGCAAATCAAGCTAAGAGTCAATTTTTAGCAAATATGAGCCATGAAATTCGTACACCCATTAATGGAATGGTAGGAATGATTGACTTAACTTTATTAGGAAACTTGAGTGAAGAGCAAAGAGAAAATTTAAAGATAGCAAAATCATGTTCTACCTCCTTGTTAAGAATTATCAATGATATTTTAGATTTTTCAAAAATGGAAGCTGGGAAACTTTTAATGGAAATGATTCGGTTTAATTTGTATGGAGTGATAGAAGATGTTATTAAAGCACATGCAGTTAAGGCTGAAGAAAAAGGCTTAGAATTGTCCTACTTGCTTTCCTCAAATTTGCCTAGATATATTGTTAGTGATCCTACACGCTTAAAACAGATTTTTGATAACCTTATCAGTAATGCGGTTAAATTTACCAGAAAGGGAAGTGTCACTTTAGCTGCAAAAAAAATAGTCGAAGATGGAATTGAAAAATTAAATTTTTCTGTTATAGATACGGGGATTGGAATTGCTGAAAATGATAAGAAAAAGCTTTTTCAATTATTCAGTCAAGTTGATGGGGCAATTACACGCAAGTTTGGCGGGACTGGATTAGGACTCATGATTACTAAACAATTGGTAGAAATGATGGAAGGTGAAATTTTTGTAGAGAGTACGTATGAAAGTGGCAGTAAATTTACCTTTGTTTTGCCTTGTCGGGAAGTTTCAGCTCTTGAAAATTTAGAAATAGAAAAGAATAAAAGTGTAGGTACGTCGAATGAAGGTAGAAAAGAAAAGATAAAAAGAAGAATTTTACTTGTTGAGGATGACCTCGTAAATCAGCTTGTTATAAGTAAGATTTTAAAAGAATTGAATTATGATGTAACCGTTGTTAGCAATGGAAGAGAAGCTATAGAAAACGTGCAGACTGATAAATATGATTGTATTTTAATGGATATACAAATGGCTGAAATGGGTGGCGTGGAAGCAACACAATATATTAGAGCTTATGAAAAGAGGGAAGAGACATATACACCAATTATTGCGCTTACTGCAAATGCTCTAAGTGGCGATAGGGAAAAATATTTGTCCTATGGAATGGATGAATATATAGCAAAGCCAATTCCAATGGATGAGTTGGATGCGAAAATAAAAGAAGTGATAAATACACATTTACAAAAGTATGTTGAGAACGCATCTACGAATATAGACGAAGTAAATATAGACGATTTAATGACATATTGTTTAAGTAAAATTAGTGATAAAACGAATGAGCAACAAATACATGTAAAAAATTTATTGGAATTAGTTAAGGATTTAGAGGTTGAAATTTGTAAAGAGAATATTAACAATATTGAAAGAAAAGCCGAAGTGTTGAGAGATATTTTTCAAGAAAATCATCAAGAAGAAGAAAATGGTATTTTATTTAAAATTCAATTAGCAGCTAGACGGGGAGATTTAGACGAAGCAATGGAACAGTTAAATTTATTGAAAGATATACTAAATATTTTTAATGAATAAAGGGGTGTAGAAAATGAAAATACTATTAGCAGAAGATGATTTGATTAGTCGTAAGGTGATTTCAAAAATGTTGGGACAATACGGCGAGTGTGATATTACAGTGGATGGAATGGAAGCGTTAGATGCTTTTTTATTAGCACTAAAAGAAAAAAATCCATATGATTTAATTTGTCTTGATATTATGATGCCAAAGGTAGATGGAGTAAGAGTTTTGAAAACAATTCGAGCCTTAGAGAAACAGCAAAATATTCCAAGTGAAAAAAAAGCAAAAGTTATTATGACAACAGCTTTATCTGATAAAGAATATGTGAATAAAGCTTTTGAAATTGGCTGCGAAGCATATGCTACAAAGCCTTTAGATGCAGAGAAATTAAAAGAAGTATTGCAAAAATTAGAGCTGATTCATGCATAAAATACTTGAAATTCCTCAAGATAATCGTTAAACTAACAATATGTGTATCTTCATTTATTTTTAAAAGACATGAGTTATAAATGAATAAAAAGATTATTTTACAGAGGAGTATATATGGAAAGTTTAATTGATTTGTTGCTTGAATGGGGAATGCTAGGTTTAATTATTGTAACTTTTACTGAATCTTTTTGTTCACCGATTTTACCAGATGTAATTTTATTGCCTATGGCATTAGCAAATCCTAACATGGCGATTTATTATGGAACAGTAGCCACATTTGTATCTGTTTTAGGTGGTTTTATTGGGTATTGGATTGGACATAAATGGGGTATGCCTGTGGTACATAAAGTTATGCCAGCTAAATACGCATATAAAATTCAGGAGTTTTCAGAAAGTGATAACGTATCATGGACAATTTTTCTAGCAGCTATGTCGCCGATTCCTTATAAATGCGTAAGTATATCCGCAGGGGCTTTTAATGTAAAGTGGTCTGTTTTTATTGTTGCATCAATTTTTGGACGAGCAAAGAGATTCTTTTTAGAAGCTGTTATTATTTATTATTTTGGTGAACCCGCGGTTCGTTATTTTCAAAATAATACAAAAGAAGTTGCAATATATTCATTGCTTCTTGTCCTGGTTTTAGGCGGTGCGATTTACCTTTATAAACGTTATAAAAAAGCAAAAGTTCAGCCAGAATGATAAAAATTTTTGCCAAAGACTGATTGAAAATCAGGGTTTTTTATAAAAAATGCTACATAGTTGTGGCATTTTTTTATGTCATATAGTCAAAAAGTCAAAAAATATTTGACTTTTTGACTTTTAGAGATATAATAATAATCAAAGAAAATTAATGATATTTTTGTAAACGTTGGTAAACAATAAATAAGCAGATAAAATTTTAAGGAGGCTATAGTTATGGCACAAGAAAAATATACGCAAAGAGTAATGGCGGTTTTACAAGATGCACAACAAACTGCAGCATTACATTATAATCAAGAAATTACAACAAGTCATCTTTTGCTTGCATTAGCAAAGGAAAGCGAAGGTCTTCTGTCCACAATTTTTAATGAATGTAATGTAAATGTAGAGTTGTTAAAAGCGCGTATGGAGCAGTTAATTCAAAGAATTCCGTCTGTACGTGGTCAAGATAGTGGTATGCGGATGAGTACATCGATGTATCGTGTAATGGCTTTAGCAGAAAAGTTAGCAACAGAAATGAAAGATGATTATATCAGTACAGAACATTTATTATTAGCGGTTGTTGAAGATGGAGATAGTGATGTTGTAGCCGTATGTAGAGAATTTGGTTTAGTAAAAAATAAAATTCAATCAGCAATAAAAACGCATCGCAAGGATAATGTAACAAGTGATAACCCAGAGGAAGGATATAAAGCTCTTGAGAAATATGGGCGTGACTTAACAGAACAAGCAAGAAAAGGGAAACTTGACCCAGTAATTGGCCGTGATGATGAAATTCGTCGTACGATTGAAATTTTGTCAAGAAGAACAAAAAATAATCCGGTTCTGATCGGGGAACCCGGCGTTGGTAAAACAGCGATTGTTGAAGGACTAGCGCGAAGAATCGTTGCAGGTGATGTGCCGGAATCTTTAAAAAATAAAACGCTGTATTCTCTAGATCTTGGGTCAATGGTAGCAGGAGCTAAATTTCGTGGGGAATTTGAAGAACGTCTAAAAAGTGTATTAACAGAGATTGCAAAATCCGAAGGAAAAATTTTATTATTTATTGATGAAGTTCATACGGTTGTTGGTGCAGGTGCGGCAGAAGGTGCAATGGATGCAGGAAATATTTTAAAACCTATGATGGCGCGTGGAGAATTACGTTGTATTGGTGCAACTACGCTTAATGAATATAGAAAATATATTGAAAAGGATACGGCTCTTGAAAGAAGATTTCAGCCAGTAATGGTTGGACAGCCGTCAGTTGAAGATACAATTTCTATATTGCGTGGTTTAAAAGAACGTTATGAAGTACACCACGGGGTAAGGATTCGTGACACAGCTTTAGTATCAGCAGCAGTTTTATCTGATCGTTATATATCTGATCGTTTTCTACCAGATAAAGCGATAGATTTAGTAGATGAAGCAGCAGCAAAATTGAGAACTGAAATCGAATCTATGCCAAGTCAATTAGATGAAGTTTTGCGTAAAATTATGCAACTTGAAATAGAAGAACAAGCGCTAAAGAAAGAAACGGATGAAGCATCAAAAGAAAAGTTAGCGACAATTGCGGATACGAAAAAAGATTTGCAAGCGCAAGCTGATGAGTTAAAAGCAAAGTGGGAAAGTGAAAAACAAGCGATTTTACGTGTGCGTGGAATCAAAAAGGAAATCGATGCAGTAAAAAGTGAAATGGAAGCTGCTGAACGTGCGTATGATTTAAATCGTCTATCAGAATTAAAATATGGCAAATTATTAGCGCTAGAAAAACAGCTAAAGGAAGAAGAAGAAACTTTAGCCGAAAAAGAAAAAAGCAATCAATTACTTAAAGAAGAAGTTGGAGAAGAAGATATCGCACGTGTTGTCAGTCGTTGGACGGGGATTCCAGTAACGAAAATGTTAACTGGTGAACGCGAAAAGCTTTTGCATTTACAAGATATTTTGCATAAACGCGTCGTGGGGCAGGATGAAGCGGTGCGTGTAGTAAGTGAAGCGATTATTCGCGCGAGAGCAGGAATTAAAGATCCGAATCGTCCAATTGGTTCATTTATTTTCCTGGGCCCTACAGGTGTTGGGAAGACAGAACTTGCCAAAACACTTGCAGAGATTCTCTTCGATGATGAGCGCAATATGATTCGATTAGATATGAGTGAATACATGGAAAAACATTCTGTAGCGCGTTTAATAGGAGCACCTCCAGGGTACGTTGGATATGATGAAGGCGGACAATTAACAGAAGCTGTACGACGTCATCCATATAGTGTCGTATTGCTAGATGAAATTGAGAAGGCACATCATGATGTGTTTAATGTACTGTTACAAATTCTAGACGATGGACATTTAACAGATAGTAAAGGTAGAACAGTTAATTTTAAGAACACGGTAATTATTATGACTTCAAATTTAGGTTCATCTGAAATTTTGCAAAAAGACTTTATTGAAGCTGAAAAATCAGTAATGGAGATTTTAAAGGAATATTTCCGCCCAGAATTTTTAAATCGTTTAGATGATATTATAGTGTTTAAAGCACTTGCGTTAGAACAGGTAAAAGCAATTGCTGCTATTTTATTAGAAAACTTAAATAAACGGTTGGAAAAACAAGTGAAAATTCATTTGAGTTGGGATGAATCGGTTCTAGAGTTCCTTGCTGATCACGGTTATGATGCAGCATATGGTGCGCGTCCACTAAAACGATTATTAAGCCGAGAAGTTGAAACTGCATTAAGTAAAAAAATTATAGCAAATGAAATATCAGAAGGCGATAACGTAACAATACGAGTAGTTGGGGATAGTTTAGAATTTAAATGATTTAATAAAATAAATTTTATATGCTAAGAAAGTATGCACTGGGTGGCAAAAAGCCGCTTAAGTGCATATTTTATTTTATCTGATGAATAAACAAAAGTTAAACTGTCCTATTCTATAACTGATAGTTAAAAGTGCTTAAGTCTTTGGTTAAGTGAAATTGGATTCAAATGGAGAAGGACTCAAATTTTACTTTATTTGATATTGAAAAAATTGGCATATTGTTTTTATCAGAAAGAATAGAAATAAGAATATGGAATAATTACTTTTTAAATGTAATATTTATTTATCAAAAGCTGAAATTTGGAATTATTATTGCAATATTTTTTGAATAAAAAGAGAGTTTTTGTTAAAAGATAACAATCTATAGATTGTTTTTTGCGTAGAGGAGCTGAATGAGATGTGTGGTATAGCTGGGTGGATTGACTGGGAAAATCGTTTGGAGGATCCGGTAAACCAAAAAACTTTGACTGCGATGATTGATACGCTAAAGATGCGTGGTCCGGATGATAGTGGGCGTTATGTTTGTCCAAATATTGCTTTTGGGCATCGGCGCCTTAGTGTTGTTGATCCTGCAAATGGGGCACAACCAATGATTAAACGAAGAAATGGACACGATTTTGTGATTACTTATAATGGTGAGTTATATAACACCAGTGAATTGAGGGCAGAATTAGAGGGATATGGTTACCATTTTGAAACAAATTGTGATACAGAGGTATTATTAACCGCGTATATGGAATTTGGTACGAAATGCGTAGAGAAGTTGAATGGAATTTTCGCTTTTGGAATTTGGGATGCAGCGAAAGAAAGACTTTTTTTAGCGCGTGATCGTATAGGGGTTAAGCCTTTATTTTATGCAATTAGAGATTGTCAATTTATTTTTGGCTCAGAAGTTAAGACTTTGCTTGCAAATCCATTGATAAAGCCGGAAGTTAATATTGAAGGGTTGGCAGAAATTCTGATGGTTGGTCCAGCAAGAACACCAGGAAATGGCGTGTTTAAAAATGTTTTTGAATTAAAACCAGGGCATGCTTTTGTTTATACGGCAACTGGAAGTCGTAATTATCGCTATTGGGCATTAATGAGTCATGTGCATGAAGATAATTTTGAGACAACTGTTCAAAAAGTACGTGAATTACTTATCGATACGGCACAAAGACAGCTTGTTGCCGATGTTGATGTATGTACTTTTTTATCTGGGGGACTGGATTCTAGTGCATTAACTGCATTAGCCGCAATGGAATTTCAAAGGTCTGGTAAAGGCAAGTTAAATACGTACTCGGTAGATTACATCGACAACGATATTTATTTTAAAGCGAGCAGCTTTCAGCCAAATTCTGATGCACCATGGGTAGAAAAAATGGTGAAAGCATGTGATACATGTCATCATAGAATTTTAATTGACAATATTGAATTAGCGAAGAGTTTGCCAAAAGCAACGTTAGCCAGGGATTTCCCAGGTATGGCTGATGTTGATACCTCTTTATATTTGTTTTCTCGTGAGATTAAAAAGGGAGCCACAGTTGCATTATCTGGCGAATGTGCAGATGAGGTTTTTGGTGGATATCCATGGTTCTATCGTGAGGAAATGATAAATTCACATGCTTTCCCATGGTCACCTAAACCTGAAATGCGTTTAGATTGGTTAAATGACAATGTAAAATCACAAATGGATTTAGTTGAATATGTAAAAACTCGTTACGATGATGCAATTAGCGAAGTTCCGCGATTAAAAGGAGAAGATAAAGTTGCTGCACGTATGAGAGAAATTTTTTATTTGAGTTTAACAAGGTGGATGCCGACTTTACTTGATCGCAAAGATAGAATGAGTATGGCTTTTGGATTAGAAGTACGTGTACCATATTGCGACCATCGTTTAGTGGAATATGTTTGGAATATTCCATGGAAAATGAAAAATTATAAAAATCGCGAAAAAGGATTGCTGCGTCAAGCGTTGGCAGGAATTTTACCTGATGATGTTTTATGGCGTAAAAAAAGCCCTTATCCCAAAACTCATCATCCGGAGTATTTAAATATTGTTAGAAATTGGGCGCTGGATATTTTAAATGATGCAAATTCTCCGTTGACTGAATTAATGGATGTTAAAAAATTAAATGAAATTGCTAAACAAGATTTAGCAGCAAGTAATATTCCATGGTTTGGGCAATTAATGGGTGGTGCGCAATTATTTGCCTATTTGATTCAATTAGATACATGGTTAAAAGCTTATAAAATCAAAATTGTATAATAAACCATTTAAAGTGAAAATAATAAACGTATGCAAGTGATTTGCTGCGAAAAGCAAGACTAAAATTTAGATGGAGTTATAACTCCATCTAAGTTTTAGTTACATTTATCCAGAAGTTTAGCTGGTCCTAAATTCTATTTATAACAAAAAAATTTTAGGACGAGTTAGTTGTTGGATAAAAAATTTTTGCTTTATCAAGATTTAATTGATACAGATGATAATTGACAGAATTTTATTTAGTTGAAAAGGAGATGACGATGTTGGGGCAAAATAATTGGTTAAAGTATGTGTTGGTTGCTGTAGTATTGGTTGCAGTTGTCAGTGTTGGAGCAGCTTTATTTGGTATTGGTGGAGCGAATAAACAAGAAGAAGTGCATGAAGAAAAAGTTGACTTTGGAAATGAATTATTTGATTTTGAGGCACACCGAGGTGGTCGTGATGCTAGGCCCGAAAACACCTTATACGCTTATGCTTATGCAATGGAAATGGGTGCGACAACGATTGAATGTGATATGCAGTTAACAAAAGATGATCGTATTGTAATGAGTCATAATCCAATTCTCAATCATAATTTAACTAAAGATGAAAATGGAAAATATGTTGAAGACGGAAAATATGATATTCGCAATATGACATTAGCAGAAATACAAAAGTTTGATGTGGGTACAATGGACCCTAATAGTGGTGAATATTATGAAGGGCATGGCAGAACGCAAGTTAGCGTGCCTGGTGCAAGAATTCCTACATTAGATGAAGTTTTTGAGTTAATTAAAGAATACGGTGATGACAAAGTAATTATAAATGCTGAAACTAAGTCTTATCCTGATCCACTTTCAGGTGCTGCATATGAAAATAATGTTGATCCAATACGTTTTGTAAAAGTCTTTAATGAAGTTGTGAAAAAATACAATATGGAAGACAGAGTTTTACTACAGTCTTTTGATTGGAGAACTTTAATTGAAATGAAGAAAATCAATCCGAAAATTAAGCTTGTTGCCTTATGGCAGGAACAACCATCATGGGGCCCAGATGCATTATCCTTAAGAGCCTATGAAGAAGGTAAATCTCCCTGGCTTGGTGGACTAGATATTGATGATTATAAAGGTAATCCAATTTTAGCTGCTCATGCAATTGGGGTAAATGTAGTTTCTCCATATTTTATGGAATTTTCAAAACAGAATGTTGAGCAGGCGCATGAATTAGGGATGAAGGTAGTTCCTTGGACAGTAAATGATGTAAATGATATGAATATGATGATAAATATGGGCGTTGATGGGATTATTACCGATAAACCTTGGATTTTACGTAATGTACTTGAGAAACGGGGAATTGCGATGAGACAGCCTGTAATAAATGAAGGTAGTATATATCATACTGGAACAGAGCATATTGAAGTTGAAACAAAAAAATTAACGGGTGGAGCAGATGCAGCTGAATAAAATTTTATTTTTAGAGGATGTTATAGATAATTAATGATTTTATAAAGCAATATAGGTTAGGGTCATTGATTTAAATACAATTTTTAATAAAAAGAAGGTATATAATTTTTATTTTAATATTTGTATACCTTCTTTTTGTATATAAAATTGTGACAAAAGTTTTTGTAAATTTGCAAAATAAATAAATAATAAAATTGACTGAACGTTCTGGAAAAAATCCTACGAAAATCAGAAAAAATCCGACTGCTTTCTTATAAAAATTTTTATATGATTTTAAGAAAAGGGTTAGAACTTCTTAAAAGAATCTTAAACGGATGTATTAATTAATCAGTGCAAAAACAAATCATTGAAGTTTTCATTAAGAGAAAGGTTTGCGTATAATTTTAATATTAAAGATAAATGTTAAAGGGGATTTTTATGAAAAATGAAAAAAGATTAGCAAAAATTATTAGCAGTGCATTAATAGCGACATCTCTTTTGGTTGGATTTCATACTGAACAGGCCGTGGAGGCAAAATGTGTGATTGAAGGTTTTGACTTAGAGGCACATCGTGGTGGACGTGCACTTCGCCCAGAAAATACATTAGATGCATTTGCGAATGCATTGGAACTAGGTGTTACTACCTTAGAAATGGATACATATATTTCAAAAGACGGTGTAGTGTTTGTGTCTCATAACCCAAGTACATATTATTATTTGACGAAAAAAGATGGTAAATGGCTAAAGGAAAACGAGGAAAAAGATGTTCGCCTATTAACGATAGAGCAATTGAAAAAATATGATATTGGTGGAATTAATCCTGAGCATAAATATCATGATAATTTTTCAAAACAAATTTCTTTCAAAGATGCCAAATATCCAACTTTAGCTGAAGTTTTTGAGCTGGTAAAAGCATATGGCAATGATAAGGTAACTTTTAATATTGAAACGAAATCATTTCCTGATAAAAATGAAAAGGAATATGCTAATAACACTCCTCCTGATGTTTTTGTGAGAAAATTGCATGATGTTATCACTCAGTATGGAATGCAAGATCGAGTTGTATTACAATCTTTTGATTGGAGAACACTGATAGAGATGAAGCAATATGATAGTGATATTACACTTGCAGCTTTGATTTCTAAAAATCCGAAATTATTGGCGATGGATAAAGTAGCACCTTCCCCTTGGCTAGGTGGATTAGATGCGAAGGCTTTTGATGGAAACTTTGTAAAAGCTGCACATGCAATCGCCGCTGATATTATTTCACCTAATTATGCGCAGGTGACCAAAAAAACTGTAGAAGAAGCACATGCATTAGGAATGAAAATTTTGCCATGGACAGTAAATGATAGAGCGGAAATGGAAAGATTAATAGATTTGGGAGTTGATGGAATCATTAGTGATGATCCAGCGTTACTTCGAGAAGTTTGTATTGAAAATGGGATAGCAGTCCCTGAGCCAAGTAAAAGACCATTAAATAGTCAATATAATAATGATAATAGAAGAATAAATTAAAGTTATATAAGGCAGCCAATAAAAAACTTTTATTGGCTGCCTTATATTATCATAAATTTGTATCAGATTAGCAAAAAGGCTCATTCCATTTATAGTAAGAATAAATCTTACTATAAATGGAATGAAGTAAAAAAATAGATAATTATTTTTTGTTTTTAATACAAATGCAAATATTTCTAAAGAATTTTTTAAACACTTATTTTTCTTGGGTTTATTGACTAGTAGCTAGAAATATAAAGGGGTTGTTTAAAATTTGAAAATTTTTCTTATTATAAAAAAGCGTGGAAAATCAATATTATTGTAGTTTATATCGTAAAAAATATAATAAAATCTCGATAAAAAATGGGGGAATGAAACGATTAAATTGATATAAAAATCCTACAATAACTTCAGATTTTATCTGATTTTATTAATTGGGGAAAATAGTATACTTGAAAAGTGAAAAGGGTCATTTCATTTAGAGAAAAGGAGATGGAGTAAAATGAACAGTAAATTAATGAAACGTATGGTGATTGCAGGTGTTGCAACAGCCGTAATCGGATTTGGTGGCAGCTTGGTAGACCAACAACAAGCTTATGCAAAAGTAAACCTTGATGTATTCGACTTCCAACCACATCGTGGTGGCCGTGATGCTCGTCCGGAAAACACATTATATTCTTATGCATATGCAATGGAAATGGGTGCTACTTCGATTGAATGTGACATGCAATTTACTAAAGATGGCAAAATCGTAATGAGTCATAATCCAGTTTTAAATCATGATATCACGAGAGATAAAAATGGAAATTACGTTGAAAATGGCAAATATGTTATCAGCAAAATGACTGTGAATGAAATTAAAAAATTTGACGTTGGTGTAATGGATCCGAAAGGTGAATATTATGAAGGTCATGGAAAAACTCAAGTTGCTCAACCAGGTGCACAAATACCTACTTTGGAAGAATTATTCCAACTGATTAAAGAGTATGGTGATGACAAAGTTGTAGTTAATGCTGAAACTAAGTTGTGCATAGATCCAGAAGGTGGCGCTGCTTATACAGCTACAAAAGATGTTGATCCAGTTGCTTTTGTAACTGAATTTAACAGATTAGTTAAAAAATATGATATGGAAGATCGTGTAACTCTTCAAACATTTGATTGGAGAACTATTCCTATCATGAAACAAATTAATCCAAATATTACAACTGTAGCATTGTGGTGTGAACAGCCTTCATGGGGGCGTGATTCCGTATGCTTACGTGCATATGAAGAAGGTAAATCTCCATGGTTAGGTGGCTTGGATATTGATGATTATCAAGGTAATCCATATTTAGCAGCAAAAGCAATCGGTGCGGATGTTGTTTCACCTTACTATCCAGAAATTTCCCAAGATGATGTTGCTTTAGCACATTCTTTAGGTATGAAAGTTGTTCCTTGGACAGTAAATAGTAGAGAAGATATGGAAATGTTACTACATATGGGTGTTGATGGCATGATTTCTGATAAGCCTTGGTTATTAAGAACTGTTCTTGAAGAAAAAGGTGTTGAATTAAGAGATCCTGTAGTTAACTTAAAGAGCAAATATCATACAGGTACTAACTATAATCGTGTTCACACTACAAAACTTGCTGGCGGAATGGACGCTGCTTACTAATTAAACTGAATAATTCAGGAAAATAAATGTTTGAATTTATTTTCCTGAATTGGATACTCTACATTTGAACAAATATTAAGGAGGCTTGTAAAAAATGTTTCAAGCTTTTATGAACTTTTTTAAAACGGGTGAGGATAAACCGTTGATTAGTAATGACCCAAATGTTATTGCTAAGACTTTTAACAAAGCCCGTTGGTCAGTCTTTATTTCAATTACATTAGGTTATGCTTTTTACTACGTAACACGCTTAAACTTTTCAGTTGTAAAAAAACCTTTATTGAATTCAGGGGTTATTGATGCACAACAATTAGGTATGATGGGATCGGCATTCTTTATCACTTATGCTATTGGTAAATTTGCAAATAGCTTCTTATGTGATCGATTGAATGTTAAAAAATTCATGGCTGCAGGTCTTTTCTTATCCGGTCTATGTACAACTTTCATGGGATTAACCAGCTCATTTACGTTCTTATTGATACTATATGGTTTAAATGGTTGGTTCCAATCTTTTGGTGCTGGTCCTTCTATTATTGCATTAAACCAATGGTTCTCTAATAAGGAACGTGGTACCTTCTATGGTATTTGGTTTATGAGTCATAATATTGGTGCTGCTGTTACTTATATGGTTACTGCTGTATTGGTTACAAAATACAGTTGGCAAGCAGGTTTCCTTGCTCCTGGTATCATTGTTATGGTTGCTTCTGTGTTCTTATATATGTTCTTATATGATAGACCGGAAACATATGGTTTACCTAACGTTGCGGATTTTAAAGGTGAAGAAGTTACTGGTGCAGTGAAAGATAAAACTGTTAGTGAATTACAAATGATGGTTGTAAAAAGTCCAGCAGTTTGGATTCTTGGCTTATCTAGTGCTTGTTGCTATATCACTCGTTATGCAATTGAGTCTTGGGGGATTGTATATTTAACTGAAGCAAAAGGATATTCAATGCTTGGTGCTTCTGGTTTGTTATCTACAATGCAAATGGCTGGTGTTGTTGGTACAATTCTTGGTGGATTTATTTCTGATAAAGTGTTTAATTCAAGACGTAATGTTCCAGCTTTAATTTTTGGTATTCTTTATGCTGCTTCTACAGCTGCTTTCTTATGGGCTCCTCAATCTGATACAATTGATTTTATCAGCATGGTTTGTTACGGTTTCTCCATGGGTATCTTAGTATGCTTCCTTGGTGGTTTAATGGCTGTTGATATTGCACCTCGTAAAGCTACTGGTGCTGCAATGGGTATGATTGGTTTATTCAGTTATATGGGTGCTGCTCTTCAAGAAAATGTGACTGGTTACTTCATCAATGCACATAAAACAGTTGTTGATGGTAAAACAATTTACGATTTTACTGCAGCAGGTGAATTCTGGGTTGGTGCAGCAGTTGTATCTTGTTTACTAGCATTGCTAGTATGGAATGCAAAACCCAAAAATTAATCTTGGGTTAGTGCGCTGAATATAGCAAAAACCGCAATTTATATTAATTGCGGTTTTTCTTTTTTGTTACAAAATAAAATTGAATATAGAAATTTAAGAGAAAAGAGAAATTTTTTATGACAGGAGATTATAAAATGACAGACTTATCAAAAATTAAGTGTTTTTTATTAGATATGGATGGGACGGTGACAATTGGTAATGAACTTTTACCAGGAGCAGCCGAATTTCTGAAATATCTAAAAGAAAGTGGTCGTGACTATCTGTTTATGACGAATAATTCTTCTAAAAATAGTGATGATTACGTTCAAAAAATGCGAGGCTTGGGTATAGCATGTAATCCAATTGACGTAATGACATCAGGAGAGGCTACTGTTAACTATTTATATAGCTTAAAGCCAAAAGCTAGGGTTTACTTAATGGGAACACCAGAATTGGAAAAACAATTTTTGGACTACAAATTTATTCTTACAGATAAGAATCCAGATTTTGTTGTTTTAGGCTTTGATAAGACATTAACTTACGAAAAACTTGTTATAGGCTGTGATTTAATTCGTGCAGGAGTACCTTACATAGCAACGCATCCTGATTTTAATTGTCCAATGCCGAATGATGCGTATATTCCTGATTGTGGAGCGATGATGGAGTTAATTAAAGCTTCCACAGGAAAAACGCCAAAAGTCATTGGAAAACCTAATCGTGAAATTGTAGAAAGTGTATTCAGAAAAAGATGTCAGTATAAACCGGAAGAATTTGCAATGGTTGGGGATAGATTATATACTGATGTCAAGACTGGTATAAATGCAGGGATTACTTCTATTCTTGTTTTATCTGGTGAAGCTACAATGAAAGATGTTAATGAGTCAGATGTAAAGCCAACTTATATTTTTAAAGGTGTAGGGGAAATCTACGAATATTTAAAAGAAAAAGATGGGATAGACGTAAGTTGTGTAGTTAATTCATAATCTTTTATTTATTTACTTATGTAATTCTTTAATAAAGGTCGTTATAGAATATCCTCCCAGAATAAAGGGTGTAATGATGTTCTATCTGTAGATTATACATAAAAAACAGTATCATAATTTATGATACTGTTTTTTTATTATTTATTCCTCAATCTAAAGTTGGCATATCATTATCATCAGCTGTCAGAATACCATGCTCTAATGCATACTGAACAAGCTCACTTTTTTTTGTCAATCCAAGCTTGACAAAAATTCTAGTCTTATAGGTATCTATAGTTTTTAAGCTTAGAGAAAGCATTTTGCCGATTTCAGATAGCGAATAACCGCGAACAAAAAGCTTTAATACTTCAATTTCTCGTTTGCTAAGAAGAACGTAAGGGTCTTTTTCTTTTGTTTCTTCTGACGTATTATTTAGTAGAGAATTTACCATCAGAAGTGCATGCTGGTTGTTTAAATAAATTTTACCCGCTGCAACAGTTTTAACGGCCGTAAGCAATTCTGTATCGAAAGCGCTTTTTTCAAGATATCCAGAAGCTCCAGCTTCCATAGCAGTTTTGATATATTGTTCCTCACTATGCATTGTTAAAACCAATATATTAATTGGGTTATTATGCTCTTTTAATTCTTTAATCACATCAAGGCCATGAACACCTGGCATAGATAAATCTAGAATGAGGACGTCTGCTGGAATTTTTTCTGTAAGTTCTAAAACTTCATTACCGTTACTTGCTTCGCCGACAACTTCGACGGATTCTTCATTGCTTAATAATAATTTTAATCCAGTGCGGAGAATCGCGTGATCGTCAGCAAGAATAATTTTTGTCTTTTTCATAATATCACTACTCCAATTTTAATGGGATTCTAATTGTTATCGTTGTTCCAATGCCAATTTTAGATTTAAGATTAAATTCACCCTCTAGTAATTCAATGCGCTCTTTCATACCATAAACACCTAAGTGATTATTTTTTTGTGCTTTTTCTAATGTTGCCTTACTAAAACCACGTCCGTTATCACGGACGATAAGTTGAACGTTATTTTGATTTTTACTTAAAATAATATCAATATTTGTTGCTTTAGCGTGTCGGATGATATTATTCGTTGATTCTTGTAGAATACGATATAATGCGGAAGTAATCTTATCAGGAAATTCAAAATCATCTTTCGGTAAACTTACGTTAAAGTAAATGTTATTGTGTGCAACGGTGAGTCCATGAATATATTTTTCCATTGCAGAAATAAGGCCTAAATCGTCAATTGCTGGTGGACGTAAATCTACAGCAAGCTGCTTTAATTCGTTTAATACGTTAACAATAACGTCACGTGCTGCTAAAATTAAGGATTGCTGGGAGGCATCGGATGTTTTTGCTAACAAAATTCGCAAGTAAGCGAGGATTGATGTAATAGATTGTCCAGCGCCATCATGCAGCTCACGAGAGATTCTTTTTCTTTCGTCTTCTTGCGCAGTAAATATTTTGTTAAGGAGTACGGTACGGTTCATTTCTTTTAAGCGTAAAGCTTCTAACAATTTATTATTTTCTTTTTCTTTTTGATCAAGACTTAATGCCATTTCATTAAATGTTTTTGCTAAATTACCAACTTCGTCATTTGTATCATAATCTGTTTGAACAGCATAGTTATTATTTTTAATTTCTTCGGCTGCTTTAGCTAAATCAATAATAGGTTTTATGATAATAGAAGTTAACCAGCCCGTTAGGATAACGGCGGTGAAGGCTAGAGCAAAAATTGTTAAAGAAAATTCTGTTAAGGTTACGGCTAATAAATTATACATGATCTTATTAGACATTCCAACACGAATCGAGCCGACGTTACCGTTTTCTAATGGAACGATAACTTCATAAATCGTTCCTTCTGAACTATTATATTTGGTAACTTGCCTTTTTATAATATTATCAGTTGAAATATGAGCAGGCAACCCTTTAGGTAAACCTTGTTCAAATGTACTACCGATAATTTTACCCGAATAGTCGACAACTAAAATATATCGGACATCCTCATTATTATCTTTAACCTTTTTTATTAGATCAAAGATAGCATAAGCATTTTCTTGTAAAATATCATTTGTCCCAGAAGCTGCAATATAATTTGCAATTTCATAACCCCGCAGTTCGACTTGGCGCTCCATAATATCGCTAGTAATTCCATGCATTAAAATCACCATAATTGTGCTAAGTGTAAGGAGTGTTCCAAGAATGAGAGTATTTATTTTTGTTGATAATTTTTGTTCTCTTAACCAATTCATTATATGCCACCAATTTGATCATAAATTTTTTGCAACGGTTTGTATAGCTCAACGTTTGGAAGAATGAAATTATCAATAAGTAAATTATCTAAAGAATTTCGCATGTCTTCATGTTTGTGCATTGTTAAAAAGATATGTTGGATTGCATCTTTTTGTTCCTTATTTAATTTAGATCGAACAACTACAGGCCCAGTTGGATAAGGTCCGATTATACTAATAATACGAATGTTTTTTGCGAGTTCAGGCTGGATTTTCTGGCTGTAATCAAAAATCATGCTGTCAATACTTGCTGCATCAACAACTTTATTAGCGACAGCCCAAATTGATTTATCGTGGCTGTAGGTATAAAGATAACGGCTAAAATATTGTTCCGGCCGAATATTTCTTTTATTTAAAAGATCAACGATTGCAATATGACCAGAGAAGCTCAAAGGATCAGTGAATGCAAAGCTTTTTCCTTGTAAATCGGCTTCAGTGAAAATATCACTATCTTTATGAACAATGATTTGGGCATGGTAAGATGAAGTTTGCCTGTGATTCACCATTGCGATGATCTCAATATCGGTGAGTCCTCGATATGCAGAATAAGCTCCCGTGGACATGAAGGCAATATCAGCATCTCCATTAGACATAATCATATTTACTTCTTCATAAGTTTTTCTTTGAATTAGAACTGTGGGACGATTTAATTGTTTGGATATGTGATTTGCAACATTTCGGTAATATTCTATTGTAGCATGGGGTGAAATAACGGTTGCAACAGCGATTCTTAACGGACGGCTAGATTCATCATTATACGTATTTGTTGGAGGGGTAGATTGCGTTTTATCAAAATCAATATATGGTGTATTGCTTGGCATGCAGCCAAATAAATTAAAAGTAAGAAGTAAAAAAAGTAAAATTGAAAACTTGTGCAAATAATAAAACCTCCCCAAAAAATAAATAACAAAAGATAAAACATATAAATTTTCCTTTATATGTTTATTTGCAAAATATTTTTGTCATAACTGTATCATTTCGCTATATTTATAGTTAAACCCTTTATTTTATGAAATATTCTTTTTGAGGCTTGCGAAGAAAGAGTCAATGTGATATCATACTTGTAAAGTTGTAAATATAGAAATGCAGTGCAAAGGAATAGTAGTATTTCAGAAGCTTTCAGAGAGTTGTTGGTTGGTGAAAAACAACAGCGATGGAAATATGAACTCGCCTTGAAGGCAGCATGCTGAAATGTATAAGAGTAGGTATTGACGGAGCCTGACCGTTATCAGACAGGGGGATATAAGATTATTTTTATAATCCGTATCTACAGAGTGCATTTGCAAAAGCAAGTGAATTAGAGTGGTAACACGTAAGATTTAAGTCTTTCGTCTCTTAGTATAGAGATGAAAGACTTTTTTATTATACAGTATTGGAAGGGAGAATAAATAAATGGACAAATGTAAAAAATATACTAGAGGGTATTTTATGCCTCCTGTTGTAGATTTAAGCTGGGCAAAGAGAGAATATGTGGATAAAGCACCAATATGGTGTAGTGTAGATTTACGAGATGGAAATCAAGCGTTGATTATTCCGATGAGTTTAGATGAAAAAGTTGAATTCTTTAAATTCTTAGTGAGAGTAGGCTTTAAGGAAATTGAAATTGGTTTTCCAGCTGCATCAGAAACAGAATATGCGTTTACACGCAAATTAATTGAAGAGAATTTAATTCCTGATGATGTTACAATACAGGTGTTGACACAATCAAGGGAGCATATTATAAAAAAGACTTTTGAAGCATTGCGAGGTGCTAAGCAGGCTGTTGTGCATTTATATAACTCTACTTCAGTTGCACAACGTGAGCAGGTTTTTAGAAAGTCGAAGAAAGAAGTTATTGATATTGCATTATTTGGGGCAAATTTACTTAAAAAATATGCAAATGAGTATGAAGGAAACTTTAAATTTGAATATTCCCCTGAAAGTTTTACTGGAACAGAGATTGATTTTGCGTTAGAAATTTGTAATAAAGTGCTGGATGTGTGGCAACCAACACCAAATAATAAGGTGATTATCAATTTACCAGTGACGGTATCTATGTCAATGCCGCATGTTTATGCTAGTCAAATTGCGTATATGTCACAGAATTTAAAATATAGAGAAAATGTAATTGTATCTCTTCATCCACATAATGATCGCGGTTGCGCGGTTGCTGATTCTGAAATGGGGCTTCTTGCTGGAGCAGATCGTATTGAGGGTACTTTGTTTGGTAATGGTGAGAGAACGGGAAATGCGGATATTGTAACGATTGCATTAAATATGTTTTCTCACGGGATTGATCCAAATCTTGATTTTTCGGATATGCCAGCAATTGTTGAATTATATGAACGTATGACCAGAATGAAAGTGTATGCACGTCAGCCGTATTCAGGACAATTGGTATTTGCAGCCTTTTCTGGATCGCATCAGGATGCAATTGCTAAAGGTATGAAATGGCGTGAAGAGGAAGAACGGAGATATTGGTCAGTCCCATACTTACCAATTGATCCGAAAGATATTGGCAGACAATATGATGGGGATGTTATTCGGATTAATAGTCAATCTGGTAAAGGTGGAATTGGATATCTACTCGAGCAGAAATACGGCTTTGTATTGCCAGCGAAGATGCGCGAACATTTTGGTTATGCAGTAAAAAGTGTATCAGATCATCTACATAAGGAATTAATGCCAGAAGAAATCTGCGAAATTTTTAATAAAGAGTATGTAAACATAGAAAATCCAATAAATATTCTTGATTATCATTTTGTTAAAACAGATGGATTTGCGGTTATGGCTAGGATATCTGTGAATGGAAAAGAACAAGAAATTTCAGGGCACGGAAATGGGCGATTAGATGCGGTAAGTAATGCAATAAAAGAAAACTTGCATATTTCTTATAGTGATTTAACTTATACAGAACATGCATTGGACCAAGGGTCTACTTCAAGAGCCGTTGCTTACATTAGCCTAAAGGGTGAAAAGGGCAAAGTTGTATGGGGCGCAGGTATTGATCACGATATTATTACTGCTTCGGTAAAAGCATTATTGAGCGCGATTAACAAAGTAAAACTTGATTCGGGGATTTAGCTGATCCTTGGCTCCACATTATAGAAGATGGAAATCGTAACGGCGGTAACTAAAACCATTGATTTTTTATGAGTTGCTTGTTTCACTAAATGGGCGGGTAAAACAATGAAGAACCTCGAAGACAGATAGTCTTCGAGGTTCTTCATTGTTTTAAGCAATATTTTCTTTGGCTTTTTTTGTTACGAGGATTTTATCTACTCTTGCGCGATCCATATCAATAACTTCAAAAATAAAATTGTTCCATATAAATTTTTCGGCCGGAGATGGGATATAATCCAGATAAGAGGTTACAAAGCCACCCATAGTTTGGTAATGATCTTCATCTTCATCTGGCAATTCATCTAAATCAAAGTATTCTTTAAAGTCATCTATGGATAATAAACCATCAACTAACCAAGACCCATCTTCGCGTGCAATAATTTGGTTTTCTTCTTCATCTTGACCTAAAGAAATGTCGCCAACGATTTCAGAAACAATGTCCTGAATAGTAATAAATCCAATTACGCCACCAAACTCATCGAGAACGATAGCTTCATGAATACTTGCATCTTTTAACGTTTCGAGAACTTTAAAAGATTGCATGGATTTAGGAACAAAAATAGGGGTACGGATGCATTGTTCTAAATTAATTTTTTTACCATCTAGAATATCTAAAAGCAAATCTTTTGTATGAAGAACACCGACGAAATCGTCAAGACTGCCTCTGCCAACAGGAAAGGTAGTATCTTCATTTTCTTTGATAATCTTTAAATTTTCTTCTAAGGATTCTTCTAGATCGAGCCATATCATTTGTGTTCGTGGTGTCATTAAAGCATAAGCATTCTGATCGCCAAGACGAAAGACTTTATCAACCATGTCTTGTTCGGTTTTTTCAAACGTACCTTCTTCTGTACCTTGCTCAATTAAAGTTCGTACTTCATCCTCTGTTACAGTAATCTCTTTTTTTTCTTTCAAACCAAGAAAGGTCAAGATGAAATTACTGATAAATGATAGAATAGCAATAAACGGAGTAGAAACATTAAGGAAAATTTCTAACGGTTTTACCATAAATTTTACAACTGCTTCAGGCTTATTCTCTGCTATCTTTTTGGGAAATAATTCGCCAAAAATTAAAGTAAAGAACATAGTGCTGACAATTGCTGCTGTCCATGAGATGAAGGTAGAATATTCATTTAAGAATGGAATATTCTCGATATAGTATAAAAATGCAGGCATAAGCTCTGCTGTGGTTAAAATACCAATTAAGATACCAATTAAAGTAATACCCAATTGCAATGCTAATAGTAATTTATTCGGTTCATCAATTAAATCTAAAATACGTGTTGCTTTTTTATCGCCGTTATCAGCTTGTTTTTCTAATTTTGTTCGCCGCACCGAAAGTACAGCTTTTTCCGTCATGGCAAAGATTCCGTTGCCAATAATTAAAGATAAAATTATAAATAATCCAAGACTCACTGACGGGGTGTCCAATGAATCCATCACTCTCCTTCTATGCTTTTAGAAAATTTTTCAAAGATTATAAACTATTATATCATATTAATAAAGTTTTCTGAAATAGGCAAATTTGATTGAAAATAAGCAAAAAGTACTTATTATATTAAATATAGAAGGCTGAGCTTAATATACCGTAAGAGCAGTAGCTGATAATTCATCCATGCTTTACTTGGACCAGGTCCCAAGCTGTGGTTGGTAAGTACATTTTTCTGTTACATAAGAACAAGCATCGGATTGTGAGAAAATTTTACAATCAGGGCATGCGTAACGATATTCACAGTCTTTACATTTTGGCATTTTATCTTTATTAAGTGTCCAGCAATTTTGTAAAGGTTCAGCGTTCACGATGTCATGAATTGATTGGTTTTTAATATTGCCGACAATATATTCACGGGAAAAGATACAAGGTAAGGCATTCCCTTGACTTGTGATTGCAATTTTGCCGACTAAACAAGGGTTATAATGCTGCGCTAAGTAAAATTCAGTTTCATTTACATAAAATGGAGGTTGGATAGATGGTTTTTTATAATGAAGCGGTAAAAGATTTTCATTAGCCCCTCGTCCCGCTGGACGGATTACGTCAGGTGGTAAGGACTCAATCCCTAGACTGTTGCAAAATTTCATAATTGCTTCCGCTTGGTTTTCATTGTTACGCATAATGATAGATGCGATTCTCACAGGTATTCGGTGATTGAGTAACTTTTTGATTGCATTGACAGTTTTATTGAAACTTCCTCTGGATTGTGTGATTTCATCATGAAGTTGGGCGTTATCTGCATAAAGGGTAGTTGCAATATGAATGTTGTGTTCAGAGAAGAAACGAATATCATCATCATCAATTAATGTAGCATTTGTAAAAATCTCAATAAAATCAAAATTTTGTTGTTTGGCTTTCAAGACGATTGTCCTCCAATGAGAGTATAATAGAGGTTCACCGCCAATGAGCTGCAATCCTGTCGCACCATTTTCTTTTAGTTCTGTAATTAAACTTAACCAGCGTTGCAAAGGAATCTCATCACTTGTTGATTGTGGAGTGCTTGATGTATAACAATGTAAACATTGATTATTGCATTTGGTTGTAAGTTCTAGCCAAGCGAAATCAAGCCTTGCAGGAACAAAACCATTTTCTTCTTTATTTTCTTCTATTCGGGGGAAAAAATAATATCCACCAAGATTTTTTCTGGTGAGTTCATCAAAGAAAAGTTTTTCTTGCTCATTTTTCTCTAAACTTTCTGCTTCTAAAGTTAGAGTAGTTTCAATAGGAGTTTCTTTACATTTTGATAGAAGTTCAACAGCGCGGTTATTGATTGAATACACTTTATTTGTATGTAAATCGTAAATAGCACCACGTAATGCACCCTTAACTAAATGACAATGTGAATGCAAATAATAATACAAAAGATAACCTCCTTCGAAAAATAAAAGAATCAATGATCACTTTCTTCATCTATATGATTTGTTTTTAGTTTTATGTATCAAACTTTCTTCATTTTGAATGGATTAGAAAACTTTCTTGACAAGGATTATGATTTATTTTATTATGTATAAGGTCATTACAGTGAACTGCGGAAATAGCTCAGTGGTAGAGCATCGCCTTGCCAAGGCGAGGGTCGCGAGTTCGAATCTCGTTTTCCGCTCCATGAAGATTATGCCCAGCAGATTTTGCTGGGCTTATTTTGTATTTACTTGTGTTTGGCGGATAATTATGGTATGATGGGTTGTATGGCGTATTGGGTTCTGCTGATTCGGAATGCTGTGACTGCAATACACTCTTAAGCCAAAAATAAACAAATATTTATATGAAAAAAACGGAGGGCACAGTATAAATGAAACTTACTGCGGAAAGAATAGACAATCATAAAGTTGTTTTAGAAATGGAAGTACCACAAGAAGATGTAAAAAAAGCAATGGATCAAGCAATCGCTAAAATTGCAACTAGAATCAATGTACCAGGCTTCCGTAAAGGTAAAGCTCCACGTAAAGTAATTGAAAACCGTGTTGGTGAACAAGCTATTTTAGATGAAGCTTTTGATATTATTGCTCCAAAAGTATATAATGAAGCTTTAACTAAAGAAAATATTACTCCAGTTGGTCGTCCAGAAATTGAAGTTGTTACTTTAGCGGTTGATAAAGATTTAGTATTTAAAGCGACAGTTGTAGCAAGACCAGAAATTGAGCTTGGTGAATATAAAGGATTAAAAGTTGAAAAAACAGTTGAAGAAGTTAAAGAAGAAGATATACAAAAACAAATTGATGCTATGCTTGAACATAATGCAAAAATGGTTGTAGCTGAAGGCGCTGAATTAAAAGATGGCGATTTTGCTGTGATTGATTTTGAAGGTTTTGTTGATGGTGAAGCTTTTGAAGGTGGAAAAGGTGAAGGCTATCCACTTCAAATTGGTTCTGGTAGCTTTATTCCAGGATTTGAAGAACAACTTGTTGGTGCAAAAGCTGGCGATGAAAGAGATGTAAATGTTGTATTCCCTGCTGAATATCATGCTCCAAATCTTGCTGGTAAATCAGCGTTATTTAAAGTTAAAGTAAATGATGTTAAACGCAAAGAGCTTCCTGAGCTTAATGATGAATTTGTAAAAGGCGCAAGTGCTTTTGCTACAGTAGATGAATTAAAAGCAGATATTAAAGCGAACTTAGAGAAATCAGCAGCAGAAAAAGCTGAAAATTCAATGCGTGCGGAAGCAATTAAGCAAGCAACTGATAATTGTAAAGTTGACCTACCAGAACTTATGATTGAAAACCGTATTGATCATATGATTGAAGAACTAGATATCAATTTACAAAATCGTGGTATGGCTTTAGAACAATATTTAGCATTTACTAAAATGGATTTGGAACAAGTTCGCAACAATTATCGTGAAGCAGCAACAATCAATGTAAAAACTGATATGATGCTTGAAGCTATTGCGAAAAAAGAAGAAATCAAAGTAGAAGCTGTTGACTTACAAGCAGAAGTAGAAGGTATGGCAAAAGCTTATGGCGCTACACCTAAACAAGTCCAAAAAATTATTCAAGAACAAGGTCGTGTAAATGATCTTATTGGCACAGTTTTACGCAAAAAAGCTGCAAAATTAATTATTGACAGCATTGCACAATAAGACATTTGGTTAATTTGATAACCGAGGTGATTTTATGAATTATGTACCTATGGTAGTGGAACAATCTAATCGCGGTGAGCGTGCTTATGATATATATTCACGTTTATTAAAAGACCGTATCGTTTTTATTGGAGGTCCAATTGATGATAATGTAGCGAATGTAGTTATTGCACAATTGCTATTTTTGGAGTCTGAAGATCCAGATAAAGATATTCACTTATACATTAATAGTCCAGGCGGTGTTGTAACTGCAGGCCTAGCAATCTATGATACAATGCAGTACATAAAACCTGATGTATCAACGATCTGCTTGGGGCAGGCAGCTAGCATGGGGTCTTTACTATTAACTGCTGGAGCTAAAGGAAAACGATTTGCACTTCCTTATGCTCGCATTATGATTCATCAACCTTTGGGGGGAGCTCAAGGGCAATCGACTGATATTCAGATTCAAGCAAAAGAAATTCTTCGCCTTCGTGAGATTGGTAATGATATCTTGGTAAAACACACTGGGCAACCACGTGAAAGAATCCAATTGGATACGGAACGTGATTACTTTATGTCTAGTGAACAAGCCAAGGAATATGGATTGATTGATGAAGTGATTGTTCGCCTTAATCAAAAAGCCGATAGCACTAAATAGTGAGGTGATAGTATGTTAAAGTTTGGGGATGAAAAAGGTCAACTAAAATGTTCATTCTGTGGTAAAGTTCAAGAACAGGTGAAGAAATTAGTTGCAGGTCCAGGGGTATATATCTGTGATGAATGTATCGAACTTTGTAACGAAATTATTGAGGAAGAATTTAGCGAAGATGTTGAAGTCGAGCTAAAAGAAGTTCCCAAACCAAAAGCAATACGTGATATTTTGGATCAATATGTTATTGGTCAAGATGATGCGAAAAAAGCTTTAGCAGTTGCAGTATATAATCACTACAAGAGAATTAATTTTGGCAACAAACCAGGTGATGTAGAACTGCAAAAATCAAATATTGTAATGCTTGGACCTACTGGTAGTGGTAAAACATTACTAGCACAAACATTAGCAAAAATATTAAATGTTCCTTTTGCAATTGCTGATGCTACATCGTTAACAGAAGCGGGTTATGTAGGTGAAGATGTAGAAAACATTTTACTAAAATTAATTCAGGCTGCTGATTATGATGTAGAAAGAGCAGAAAAAGGGATTATCTATATTGATGAGATTGATAAGATTGCTCGCAAATCTGAAAATCCATCAATTACGCGCGATGTATCTGGTGAAGGCGTACAGCAGGCGTTATTAAAGATTCTTGAAGGGACAGTTGCTAGTGTTCCACCTCAAGGGGGACGCAAGCATCCGCATCAAGAATTTATCCAAATCAACACGACAAATATTTTATTTATTTGTGGTGGTGCTTTCGATGGAATCGAAAAAGTTATTGAAGCACGTATTGGTAAAAAAACAATGGGATTTGGTGCGGAAGTAAAAAGCAAGGAGAAGAAGAAAGTTGGCGAATTGCTGAAAAAAGTTCTTCCAGAAGACTTGCTTAAAATTGGCTTAATTCCAGAGTTTGTTGGAAGACTGCCGGTAGTGGTTACTTTGGATGCATTGGACGAAGATGCACTAGTAAATATTCTTTTAAAACCGAAAAACGCATTGGTAAAACAATATCAGCGTTTCTTAGAAATGGATAATGTGAAGTTAGAGTTTGAAGATGAAGCTTTAAAACTAATTGCTAAAGAAGCATTAAAGCGCAATACAGGTGCAAGAGGTTTGCGTTCTATTATTGAAGCTGCTATGTGCAATGTCATGTTTGAAGTTCCTTCACGCGATGATGTTGCAAAATGCACGGTAACCAAAGAGGTTATTTCAGAAAAAGCAGAGCCTGTTTTAACGCTAAACGATGCGAAATCAAAAGAAGAATCTGCATAAATAAAGGGAGAGCAAATGCTCTCCCTTTATTTATTTTCGGGGATAAAAATATTCCCTTTGCTCATACTAGAAATGTAGTTAAAAATTCAGATGAATCAAGTTTTGCTTTATGAGTGGATAAGTATGAGGGGGAATTTAGAAAAGTGGATTATGCAATTAATGTTATTACTGTTATACAATTCTTTTTTGCGATAGTGATTGGACTCTATTTTTTTAATCTGTTGAAGTCGCAACAAGGCAATAAAGTCGCTGTTGAAAAGGAATCTAAAAAAGAAATGGAAAAGTTAGCAAACATGCGAGAAATTTCGCTAACAGAACCACTTGCAGAGAAAACACGCCCGCAAAGTTTTGAAGAAGTTATTGGGCAAGAAGAAGGAATAAAAGCCTTAAGAGCAGCTTTATGCGGTGCAAATCCACAACATGTTATCATCTATGGTCCGCCGGGAATTGGTAAAACAGCAGCAGCTAGACTTATTTTGGAAGAGGCAAAAAAATGTCCAGTATCGCCGTTCGGCAAAAAGGCAAAGTTTATTGAAGTCGATGCAACTACAGCAAGATTTGATGAAAGAGGAATTGCAGATCCTTTGATTGGTACGGTGCATGATCCAATTTATCAAGGCGCTGGGGCATTAGGCGTTGCCGGTATTCCACAGCCAAAGCCAGGGGCGGTTACTAAAGCGCATGGTGGAATTTTATTTATAGATGAAATTGGAGAGTTACATCCTTTGCAAATGAACAAGCTACTTAAAGTATTAGAAGATCGTAAAGTTTTTCTTGAAAGTTCCTATTATAACCGAGAAGATGAAAATATACCAAGTCATATTCATGATATTTTTACGAATGGATTACCAGCAGATTTTCGTCTTATTGCGGCAACAACTAGGCAAGCACAAGAAATACCAAGCGCAATTAGATCACGATGTGTCGAAGTATTTTTTAGACAAATATTGCCGGAAGAAATTTCTGTTATAGCACAAAATGCTTTTCGTAAAATACATTTTGAAGTTGAGTCAGAAGCGATAGAAATTATAAAAAAATATGCGATGAATGGACGCGATGCAGTAAATATTGCTCAGATTGCAGCGGGAATTGCAGTGAATGAACGTGGTAGCCTAGTGAAAACTGAAGATGTAGAATGGGTAATTAATTTTGGGCAGTATAGCCCTAGACCTGACAAGAAGATTCCTGTTATTCCGCAAATTGGTGTAGCAAATGGATTAGCGGTCTATGGCACAAATTTGGGGACAATGATGGAGATAGAAGTTTGTGCGATGCCAAATAAAACGCATACAGGACGATTAACTCTTACTGGTGTAGTAGACGAAGAGGAAATCACGACAACGGGGCATAAAATGCGTCGTAAAAGTATGGCAAAGGGATCAGTAGAAAATGTTTTGACTGTACTTACGAATCAATATCATATTGATTTTGCGGATTATGATGTTCATGTAAATTTTCCTGGTGGAACACCTGTAGATGGGCCATCTGCAGGGCTTACCATTGCAATTTCAATCTATTCTGCAATTTATAATCAGCCAATTGATAATAAAGTGGCAATGACAGGAGAAATATCTATCCGTGGTTTTGTAAAACCAGTGGGAGGAGTTAATGCAAAAGTTGCAGCAGCAAAACAAGCCGGGGCGCAAAGAGTTCTAATTCCAAAAGAAAATTGGCAAGTTTTATATGGAAAGATGGATATCGAAGTTATTCCAATTGAACATATTAGTGAAGCTATTCCATATGCAATTTTGGATAAAAATGAAATTACTATAAAAGAAATTCATATGGATAAACCAGATATACTTGCTGCTTCCGGCGTAACAACGCAGAATTAATTTGTTTTTTCCATAAAAATTTTCTTAAGATAGAGTTAATCGGCGGATAAAGTTAGCTAAAAGTGTTTAATTATACAAAATAAGCACTTTTAGCTATTTTTTTTCTAAAAATAGGTGTTAATAGAGGATTTTCAATGGGCGAGTAAGAATATAAGAATATTTGTGACACTTAACGCTGAAACTAATTAAAGTAGTTATAAATAGGAGGTTTTTTATTATGACAACTCGTAAGTTACCGTTATTACCACTGCGTGGAATAATGGTCTTTCCATATATGATTATCCATTTAGACGTTGGACGTGAAAAATCTATTGCTGCGCTAGAAGAGGCAATGGTACAAGATCGTATTATTATGTTAGCAGCACAAAAAGATGCTTCTACTGATAATCCAACACCGGAAGATATTTTTAAGATAGGAACAGTTGCAGAGGTTAAACAGCTGCTAAAATTACCAGGCGGTACGATTCGTGTTCTAGTAGAAGGACTTTACCGTGCAGAAATTACTGAATACGTTACAGATAGTTCTCATTATGAAGTCGAAGTAAAAGAATTCAATGAAGACAGTGAACCCAACTTAGAACTTGAAGCATTAAGCAGAGCGGTCATTCATCAATTTGAGCAATGGGTAAAATTGAGCAAAAAAATTCCACCTGAGACTTTAGTATCTGTTGTTGTAGTAGAAGATTTAGGCAGATTAAGTGATTTGATTGCTAGCCATTTAACTTTAAAAATTGAAGATAAGCAAGAACTATTGAATGCAATTGAAGTGAAAGACAGATTAGAAAAACTGTGCGAAATTCTGAGCAGAGAGATGGAAATTCTTGAATTGGAGAAGAAAATTAGCGGTCGTGTGCGTAAACAGATGGAAAAAACGCAAAAAGAATATTATTTGCGCGAGCAATTAAAAGCAATTCAAAAAGAGCTTGGCGATAAAGATGATAAAGCGGTGGAGATTGCTGAATACCGTAAAAAACTCGAAGATGGAAATTATCCAGAAGAGATTATTGAAAGAGTTAATAAAGAGATTGCTCGTTTAGAGAAAATGTCCTCTAGCTCAGCAGAAACAGGCGTCATTCGAACTTATATTGATTGGCTATTAGCTTTGCCATGGAATGAAGTTACCGAAGATCGACTAGATATTAATGTCGCCGAAGAAGTGTTAAATCAAGACCATTATGGACTTGAAGAAGTAAAAGAACGCATTTTAGAATATTTAGCAATTCGCAAATTAGCGGATAATATGAAAGGTCCAATTCTATGTCTAGTCGGTCCTCCAGGGGTAGGAAAAACATCTTTGGCACGTTCCATTGCACGTGCAATGCAGCGTAAATTTGTTAGGGCTTCCTTAGGTGGTGTACGTGATGAAGCAGAAATTCGTGGACATCGTCGTACTTATGTCGGTGCAATGCCAGGACGAATTATTCAAGGCATGAAAACGTCAGGCTCTAAAAATCCTGTATTCTTGCTTGATGAAATTGATAAGATGAATGCAGATTTTCGTGGTGATCCATCTGCTGCACTGCTAGAAGTTCTTGACCCAGAGCAAAACAATACCTTTAGTGACCATTATGTAGAAGCACCATTTGATTTATCTAAAGTTCTTTGGATTGTAACGGCTAATGGCATTCATAATATTCCAAGACCACTTCGTGATCGTATGGAAATTATCACCTTAGCAGGTTATACGGAAGAAGAAAAAATTCAAATTGCGAAGCGTTATTTAGTGGATAAACAAAGAAAAGAACATGGATTGAGTGAAAAACAATTACAATTGTCTGATGCAACGTTGAAAAAGCTCATTAGTGATTATACGCGAGAAGCTGGGGTACGTAATTTAGAGCGGACAATTGCAAAAGTCTGTCGTAAAGTTGCACGTCAGATTGTGCAAGAAGATAAAAAGTCTGTCAAAGTGACTGTGCAAAATCTTCATGTATTTTTAGGTGCAGCGAAATATCAACATCGTAAGGCAGAAGAAAACCATCAAGTTGGCGTAAGCACTGGACTTGCCTGGACTGAGGTTGGCGGGGACGTATTGCCTACGGAAGTTACGATTATGAAGGGCAAAGGAAATTTAATCTTAACTGGTCAGCTTGGTGATGTAATGAAAGAATCGGCGCAAGCAGGTATTTCCTATATTAGAAGCAGAGCAGAAGAGTTTAATATTCCAGCAGATTTTCATGAAAAGCAAGATATCCATATTCATTTGCCAGAGGGTGCTATTCCAAAAGATGGACCATCTGCTGGGATTACAATGGCAACAGCAGTTATTTCTGCGTTAACTGGACGAAAAGTACGTAGCGATGTTGCAATGACTGGTGAGATTACGTTAAGAGGTCGTGTTTTACCGATCGGCGGATTAAAAGAAAAGGTATTGGCGGCACATCGTATGGGAATTAAGACAATTATTCTTCCAAGAGAGAATAAAAGAGATATGGATGAAATCCCAGCAAATGTGCGTAAACAATTAGAATTTGTATTAGCAGAAAATATGGACGAAGTTTTAAAATGTGCGTTGGTGAGTGAATAATGAAAGAGGAAATAATTATTACACAAGGAAAGTATATTGCATCAGCAGTGCGTGCTGATCAATACCCAGAAGGCGATTTACCAGAGGTTGTCTTTATTGGCCGCTCTAATGTAGGTAAGTCATCCTTAATTAATTCGCTTAGCAGAGTTGGTGGACTTGCTAGAGTTAGTGGCACACCAGGGAAAACACAAACGATTAATTTTTATGAATTAAGTGCGAAAATCCCTACCATAGAAGAACGGAGATCCTTTTTTCTTGTTGATTTACCTGGCTATGGGTATGCAAAAACAGGACAGGCAAATCGAAAAGTATGGGCGAAATTCATTGAAGAATACTTATTAAAATCGCCGCGGCTACAATTTGTTTGCCAATTGATAGATATTCGCCATGATCCAATGAAAAGTGATATTGAAATGTTTAACTGGTTAGTGGAAAATAATTTGCCTGTACTAATCATTGCAACAAAGGCGGATAAGTTAAGTAAAAATGCTGTACAAAAGCAGGTAAAACAAATAAAAAAGGTATTGGGTGTTCCAGAGCTTGATGTATTACCTTACTCTTCTGTAAAAAGTGAAGGGCGTTCAGATTTGCTTGACGTGATTAGTACCGTTTTGGTAGAATAGAATAGGTTGATGATAAAAGACAGTAATTACTGTCTTTTATTTATATAAATATATCTATGAAATGGAAAGATAATAGAGGAGCGGGGAAATTTGTTAACATCGTTTGATAAAGATTTACTGAATTTACTGCAAACAAATTTGCCGTTAAGTTCACATCCATTTGCTGATTTAGCGGAGATTTTAGGAACGGATGAAATGACTGTGATTCATCGATTGCAAGAATTGCAAGCAGATGGATATGTGCGGAGAATAGGTCCATTTTTTGACTCCGCAAAACTGGGATATGCAGGAACGTTAGTAGCGGCTAAAGTAACAAAAGAAAGTATGGATGATGTTGCTCTTGCCATTAATACATATCCAGGTGTGACACACAATTATGAGCGTGAAGGTGAGTTTAACTTATGGTTTACTTTATTGACACCTAATAAAGTAACGCAAACGAAAATTTTAGATGAGATTCGTCAAATTTCTGGAGTTGAAAAGATTATAAGTATGGCTGCTAATCGTAAATATAAGGTTAGCGTTCAGTTTACGTTGAAGTAGGTGAAAGTTTAATGAATGAACTAGATAAAAGAATTATTCGGGCATCACAAGAAGAATTTCCTTTAGTAGCTCAGCCGTATAAAGAAATTGCAGAACGTATCGGAATTACTGAAGAACTTTTGCTAGCAAAGTTAAAAGAATATAAACGGTCGGGAAGAATCCGTAAAGTTGGTGCGGTATTAAGACATCGAGAAGTAGGTTTTGCTGCAAATTCTCTGTGTGTATGGATTGTTCCACAAGAGCGGATTGAAGAAGTTGGAGCTTTGATGGCGATGAATCCGTCTGTATCCCACTGCTATGATAGAGATACAGTGCCAGAATGGCCATATAATATGTATACCATGATTCATGCCCATACACGAAAAGAGTGTGCTGAAATTGCCGATGGAATTGCGGAACAAACGAATTTATCAGATTATATGATGCTGTATTCTGTAAAAGAGTGGAAAAAAACAAGTATGCGCTATTTTTGTGAGTAGTATAAGTTTTATTTGACATATAGGAATTCATTTGCTATACTAACAAAGCTATATATTATGGATGTTAGCCAATGAACTTTATTTAAATATTTAATTGAAATAAATAAAAAAAGTTATTGACAAGAACATTGCAAGTCGCTATAATATATATTGTGGTTGACGGGGCATGGCTCAGTTTGGTAGAGCACCTGGCTTGGGACCAGGGGGTCGCAGGTTCGAATCCTGCTGCTCCGACCATCAATCGCGCCTGTAGCTCAGTTGGATAGAGCAACGGCCTTCTAAGCCGTGTGTCGCACGTTCGAATCGTGCCAGGCGCACCAGTGAATATACCGCTTCCGAGGTTCGGAAGCGTTTTTTATTTTATAAAAGTGTGCAACCGGTGTGCAACGATGTTAAAAAATTAAGGCTGTCCTCATAAATTTGAGGGCAGCCTTTTTCTAGTTTAAAAAAGCATTTGCAATTTTATCAGCAATAATTTGTTTGTTTTCAGGAATTGCATGTCCATAAATATCAAGTGTAGTAGATACTCTAGCATGTCCTAAAGAACGAGATACATCAATAATGGGAACACCAGCGGCCAATAATGTAGTTGCGTAGGTGTGTCTAATTACGTGGAAGTTTCTTCGAGTAAATTGTTGCCAGCCTTTTTGTTTACGACAATCATTTAATATATCATCAAGTTTTTGTTTAATACTCATTGGCTTAGCTTCAAATTTATTCAGATTGAATTCTACATCTATTTGTACACGCTTCCAAAAACGTCTTAAAAAATTTTGTGGCAATAAAGGCGTATGTTTTGAAGTTACAAAAACTAAATCAGGGTAGGGGGCATCCGGATTTTTTAATTTACTTTTTGACCATAATTTCTTATGCTCTTTTAATGCCGAAATTGTTTGAATGGGTACTGTTATTTTGCGTTTACTATTTTTTGTCTTTGGTGGTTCAAAAATAATACCTGCTTTATTACTAACTTGTAAATTCTGATTAACACTAATCTGATTATTTTTCATGTCGATATCTTGCCAGCGTAATCCAAGTAACTCTCCGAGTCTCATTCCGGATGTAAAAGCTAATACTAGAAATGGATAATGCTTTGATGATTTCGCTTGATCTAAAATTAATTCTACTTCTTTAGGTGTAAATATCTCTATTTCTTTACGAATTACTTTAGGGGTATCAACTAATTCTGCCGGATTACTTTGAAGGTACTTATTGATTTGTGCACGATGAAAAGCGGAATTGAGAAGTTGGTGTACTTTCTTAGTTGTTTCACCAGAAAATCCTTCTTCCTGCATTGAATTATAAAGCGTTTGTAAATGGGTAGGCATTACTTTTTGAATAGGAATATGCCATAACATTTCTGTATGAGAAATAAGTGATTCATAGCGTTCATAAGTTCTTTGTCTTACCTTTGGTTTAGCATATGTCTCTACAAATGTTACTAGCCATTGATATAAAGTTAATGCGGATGGCTCTACGTGTTGGTTGCGTCCTATTAATAAACGTTGTTCGTTTAACCAATCTTTTACGATAGATTCATCTTTTGATGATTTAGTCATTCGTTTACCAGCTGGTGTAACAAGCATAGCTCTATACGATTGTTTTTTCTCATCGAAATATATCGTTCCCTCGCCATTAGCTCTTTTTGCCATTTTTTTACCTCCTAAAATTGAATTTTGGAGGTCAATCGTGTTATAATTTAATTGGTTGACAGCCGATTGACCTCATGGTTGATTGGAATACCGCTTAACATTGCAGTGCTAAGCGGTATTTTTTATTGCCTTAATAATAAAATGTGTGTTATACTCTCAAAAGGTGCTACTGAACGTAGGCGGTTAGTTCTCATTCGTATCCCGTGTTTTGCGGAGGAATGGGGGTGATGCCATGAATGATGTAAATTTAACGTTGTTACTTTTCATCATCCTGGTTTTTGCCATAAAAAAAGATTAACCGCCCAGCTACCAACTCGTGCGGTTAATCTTTTTTAACTAAACAATTGGGGAGCTAACCGTTTATCGGTAGCACCTTTTATATGTTTATCATAACACAAATAAATTATACTATCAACCGCATATTATTTTGTTTTATTGCCGTCCTTAGAGGACGGTTTTTTTAATAAACTGGTTTTTCAAATAGTTTAAGTCGTAGATTTATAATTTCTGGTGTGACCATAAAATATTCTGCTAGTTCTCTTGGTGTATCTATACAATCGTGAAATGCATCTAATAAATTATTGTCGGATATAAGATAGTTGGCTGCCCATCTGAGTGCTTTATATTCGGCTTTAGAAATAGAGAGGCGGGCTGAATAATGGTAAAACTGATGGGGGAGACAATTACCTACGCTTGTAAAATGATGTCCTAATTCTTCGGCCATAATAGAACGTTTTTCTGCGATGGATTCTATTGCGGTGCTAAGTCCGATAAGTGGTGGACGTCCTTCTTGGCAAATATATATTCCCATTAATGGTGGTTTCAAATAAAATTCTTCAACGATAATTCCTTCGTTATAAGCTAATTGCAGCATTTTTTCCACTATAGAGCCACCTCAATTATATTTAATGCCGTGTTTTTCAAATATAAACTTCTTAAAATCCTCAATTGATTTGCGGGCTTCTTCTGGAAGTTCATCCATTAGATTATCACTACGATGTGCAGCTATAGTCTCATTTGATGAAATAGCATCTACAACTTTTTCAACTTCCTTCTGTTTGTCGGTAGGGAGTTTTTTTATTTTATCAGTAAGAGTTTCTTCTGAAGATGTTTCTAAATCAACTCCTAATAGCTTAAGAGGTGATATGTTTAATGCATTTGCTAAAAGCGCAATTTTATCTCTTTTCATATTATCTATATCGCCTGATTCCCAGCGTGAAATAGTTGCTTCACTTACGCCAACTTTTTTTGAAACGTCTAGCATAGTTAACCCTAACTCTAAACGTCTTTCTTTTAAATAAGATTTATCCATAAAAGCACCTCATAAAATAATTTATGTATGTATTTTACATCTAAACTTGCGTATTTGCAATAGCATTACCTAAAAATAAATAAAAAACTTACGTAAACGTATTGACAGCCTTTTTTGTATGTGATACGATTTACTTGCGTAAACGTAAGAGAAAAGGTTTAAAATTTGAGGTGGTGGTATTATTGTTTAATAAAAATAAATTTAAAGCTAGTGTAATTGAAGTTGGATTAACAATATGCGATATTGCTAAGTTCTTAAGTATTAATCCAGCAACTCTTTATCGAAAAATGAATGGTACTAGCGATTTCACATTAAATGAAATCCAAATGATAAAAAGTAAGTTGAGTTTAGATATGGAAAAAGTAAAAGAAATTTTTTTTGCTTAACAACTTACGTTTACGCAAGTGGATTTAAGAAAGTGAGGTGAGAGAGGATGGAAATTACTATTTTATGTATTAGCATAGCTTCGCTAATAGCTAATATTGGGGTTATAGGTATTTTAGTAGTTGTTTTTTGTTCTGGTGCAATGATTGATAAAAACAATGAAAAAGAAATTGCCGAACTCAAGCGACAACTTGAAGAACGGCAAAATAGATAAAACATTAATTATTGAAGAAATCATTAGCTTTTTCTATCAAATTCTTTAAAAAATTAAAAATATTTTTCAAATCTTCTTTACTGTCAGGGCTACTTGCATACTGTAACAATTTAGAAATAAATGTTGCAATATTGCAGCATGAACTGATGTTACTTAAATTGATTTTTGATAATTCTTTGCTAGAGCTCTCGGCTGTGACATTAACAGTTAGTTTTTTAAAAGCTTCTTCAATATTATCTTTTTTAAGATTTTCTTTAGAGGCAGATTCCCAATCAATATGTTTAACCGCCTTATTCCAGCAAGCCCATGCTTGAGCAATATTAGAAATTTTAATAGCGGATTGTAAAGCTGGAGTATCAAAGTGTTTATAGCTTTTGTAAGCATTTTGGAATTGGTGAGCAATTATTTCATATTGCTGATAGCTACCAAAAATACTTTCGATAAGCATGTTTTGCTTTTGAGCTACTTCTAAGGCTTGTATATGAGCAGGAGTACATATTTGGTTTAATTGTTTTTGAATATTAATCAATTGTTTTAAGGAATCTTGATTATTCACAGTAATCACCTCCTCTCAGTTACCAATATTCGACAGGAGGTAATAAATTCCTTGTACTGTAACGAACACTTGGCAGTCGGTTGGTTAAAGTGCATTAATTGTAATTGATAGCTAATGTACCGGTAGCAACGGAATGAGTCGAAAGGATAAATTATTATGTCAGAAATATTTGAATCAATTGCTGATTTTTCTAAACGTGTGAATTTACCAGAGAGGTTAATACGTTCATTAGTAAAGCAAGGACAATTGCCACATATGAAACTCGGTAAATGTCATGCAAAAGTACATATTGAAGCTGGTTTAGAATTTTTAAAACTATATTCACAACAAAATGCCAATGAAATTGCAACAAGTATGCCAGTACCTATTAATATTTCAAACATTCCTATGCCAAAAAGTAAAAAGCATAAGGGGAGATTACCAGATAAAGTTCGTCTGGGACTTATTGAGAAAGCGAGGTGAAAACAATGATTACTGTTGATGTTCCGAATTTAACAAAAGTAAGTTTATTAGCTATTTCAAGAGCTTATCAAGAATTAAAAATTGCGGTAATCGTCAATGATGGCATAGTTGCAGGAATTGAGCTTGAAGATGAATCGGAATATTTAAATTGAGGTGAAAACAATGGGTACATTTCTCACAGTTATGGAAATGTGTAACGCTGATTTTCGTACCGTTTACGGTTGTAAAGCAGCGGAAGAATACACGGTATTATTTATTGCGGAATGCTATGAAGAAGTTTTTGGGAAGGAGGAATCAAATGTTTAGAAAAGTGTTAACGCCACGTGGCGAGGACGTATTTTATGCAGTAATTTGTTCAGTAGTAATTGCAGCGATAGTGTTATTTATTTAGTGAGAGGGGGTGAGGAGTTGAAACTTCAAAAAACAACGTTATCAAGAATTATCTCTGAGCAACGTCAAGTCAAGAAAACTTCTTACAAGGAGCTGTCTGATAAATCTGGAGTAAACATACATACGATAAGAGGTTACGGTGTTGGTAGTATTGATAATGTTCTTGGGAAAGTGGCTAAGGTTTTAAAAGCTATGGGTTACAGATTATGTATAGCAAAGGAAGTGAGACGGTGAAAAATACGTTAGGTGATTTAAATAATCATTTATTTGCACAAATTGAACGCTTAGGTGATGAAGAATTAAAAGGTGATCAATTGGCAGAGGAAATCAAAAGAAGTCAAGCTATTACCGGGATTGCAGAGCAAATTATCTCAAATGGAGCTTTAGTATTAAAAGCGAAGTGCGCATATGATGATAATTTATCAGCAGATAAGTCTGATAGACCAAAAATGTTAGAGGGCTGAGTATGTGGCTAAATTATTGACGGTAGAGCAACATAAGTTTCTTCAAAAAAATGTTACAGAATTAGGTAACCAAGATTTAACTAATCTAATTAATGAAAAATTTAATTCGGCATTTACAGTAAATCAAATTAAATCGTATAAGAAAAATCATGGTGTAAAAAGCAATTTAACAGGAAGATTTGAAAAAGGACATATTCCAGTGAATAAAGGTAAGAAATTCCCGGGCATGGTGAATAGAACGACTTTCAAGAAAGGTAGATGTCCACAAAATTATCAACCTATTGGCTCAGAAAGCATGACGAAAGATTGGTACATAAAAGTAAAAATAGCTGACCCAAACAAATGGGAATTTAAGCATGTGTTAATTTGGGAGCAAGCTAACGGAAAAAAACCTAAAGGGACAGCGATAATTTTCACTGATGGTAATAAACGCAACTTTGATTTGAATAACTTAACGCTAATAAGCCGAAAAGAACTTTTAACAATGAACCAAAAAGGGTTGATTAACAGTAATGCTGATATAACAAAGACCGGAATAGCGTTAGCTAAATTACACGTCAAAATAAATGAATGTAAAAAAAAAAGACCGCACTGGCGGCAACCAGCACGGTCTAAACGATTAAATAAAAAATTTACGAGTTGAGTGTAACACATTGAGAGGAGTTTTGCAAATGAAAAATTGCGAACGATTATACAATTTATTTTGTGAGTTTCCGAAAATCTCTAATCCGGAAGCAATGGAAAAATTAAAATGGACTTCACGCCAAGTTATAAAATATAAATATTTACTTAAAAACGCGGATTTATTGGTGTAGATGGTGATGAAATAGTAATTTTACGGGAATATTCCGGTACTGACTTAGAATCAATTAATTTTAAGCAAGAAGCGTACAAGCAGTTATATGACATATGTATTGAGCGTGCTGAAAGTAAGGATATTTCAACCCCGCAATTAATTCAATTAATCCAGGAAATCAGATTGGTATTAAATCAAATTGTATAAGGAGTGTTGTTAGGTATGGAATTAACCAATGAAAATTATTATTCGCCTCAGGCTAATTTAGAGTATATGTCAGTATCACAATATAAAAGTTTTTTAGATTGTGAAGCTGTAACGATGGCAGAATTACGTGGAGAATATACCCGGGGAGACAGTACTGCATTAATTGCTGGTAATTACGTTCATGCATGGAATGAGGGAACGCTTGATACATACAAGGAACAAAATGCAACACATATTTATCAGAAAAATGGTAAGCCACGTGCAGATTTTGTTAAAGCAGATAATATGATTGCAACTTTAGAAGCAGATTCACTTTGTATGGATTTTTTACAAGGTGAGAAAGAAGTATTGCTTATCGAAGAATTCGCAGGTGTGCTATGGAAAGGGAAAATTGATGTACTTAACTATGATTATGGGCGTTTTGTAGATTTAAAAACAACCAGAAGTATTACTGAATTGCAATGGTCAGAAAAATTGGGTCAGAAAGTATCTTTTATTGAAATGTATAACTATATGACGCAAGTAGCCGTTTATGCGGAATTAGAACGTCGTAAAAATGATAGCGAACACTGGTTAACGCCTTATGTGGTAGCAGTAAGCAAAGAAGATACACCAGACCACGCAATCATATCCTTGGCAGATGAAAGACGCATTCAATTAGAACTTACAAGGATTGAGGAAAATATGCCACACATTATCGCAGTTAAGACAGGTAAAAAAGAACCTCATAGATGTGAGAAATGTGAGTATTGTCGCCAGACTAAGAAAGTTAGTAAGCCAATATTTTATACCGATTTGGGAGGATGGATGTATGGACAATCAGCAAAGTAAAGAAAATTTTCACCAGTTATTGTTTAGCGTAAACAGTCCAACTCGTAAATATGAATTAGAAAATTTATATGATTTTCTTGAAAGAACAGATTTTTTCAAAGCTCCGGCAAGCTCAAATTATCATGGGAACTATGAAGGTGGCTTGGTGGAACACAGTTTAAACGTTTATCGAAACTTAAAAATGTTACACAGGTTATATGAAAGTGAAATCCCTTACATTTCTAAAGATTCGATGATTGTTGCTGCATTACTGCATGACGTGTGTAAAATCAATTTTTATAAATCTGGTACGAAAAATATCAAAAATGAAGAAACTGGGCAATGGGAAAAACAATCGTGTTATTTCATTGAAGATCAAGTTCCACTAGGACATGGCGAAAAATCCGTTATTATTTTGCAACAATACATCACACTGACTAGTGATGAAATTTACGCAATTCGTTGGCATATGGGTGGTTTCGATGATACAGCTAAATCGTGGGCAGGTGGACTGGCATTATCGAGTGCAATGGGAAAGTGCCCATTGTTGGCATTATTACATATGGCTGATTTAGCGACAAATTACATTAGTAAGGTGTGAGTAAATATGAACATTTTTGAAAAATTACAGACCATGCGCGTGGCGCTGCAAGCACAGAATCTTAAAAAGAGCGGTAAAAACACGTATTCAAAATACGATTATTACAACTTATCTGATTTTTTACCGCAAGTGAATCAATTAATGGTTGATAACAAGGTGACTTCGGTAATTACCTTCGATAAAGAATTTGCCAAGCTAACTTTAATTGATTGTGAAAAACCAGATGCACGTATTGAGTTTACCTCGCCAATGGCATCGGCGCAACTCAAAGGAGTTCACGAAATACAAAACCTTGGAGCAGTTGAAACATATCAGCGCAGATATTTATATATGGTAGCGTTTGAAATCGTTGAAGCTGATGTATTGGATGCAGTGCAGGGAAAAGAACCAGTACAACAACAATCTGCCAATACAAATCCAAACTGGTGTAGTCCAGTAGGCAGTAATTTATTCGTAGTTGATTGTAAGAATCAACCTAAAGCCGAATTAGAACGACTTTGGAAATTCGTTGGTTGGGATGTTATGCAATTAGATGGATATATCCAAAGTTGGGCAGCGAATAAAAACATTCAGCAAATGAACGACACTACATATACCGCATTACTTAAAGAACAAATGTCTTACTTAAAAAATGAGAGAGGAATGAGTATTGACGATTCAATACCATTTTAAGGAGGAAAAATTATGTCATTAAAAGGTCATGTTTACGGAAGATTAACTAAGGATCCAGAAATCAAACAATCTCAAAACGGTACAAATTATACGCATTTTTCTATTGCTGTAGATAATGGTAAAAATGCAGATGGCAGTGATAAAACAGTTTTTATTAGTATCAAAGCATTCAACAAGCAAGGTGAATTAATTGCGCAATCGTGTAGAAAAGGTCACAGAATTGTTGTTGAGTTAAATAATATTGAGGCTAGTGCGTGGATCAATCAACAATCAGGGCAAGCACAGGCAAGTTTGAATGCCACTCTTGCAACCTTTGATTTTGTAGAAACTAAAGCCGAAACAGGGCAACAACAGCAACAACCACCTGCCCAATACGGACAAGCCCAAGGGTATGGTCAGCCACCACAGCAACAACAATATCCTCCGCAACAACCACAGTATGGACAAGCACCACCACAACAACAGCAGTACAGTCAGCAACCACCTGCCCAACCTCCACAATATGGTCAAGCTCCACCAGCTCAACCACAACAAAATTATAATCAGACTCCATGGTAAAAAAATTATAGGGACGAGCAATCGTCCCTATCTTAAACAGTTGGTGATGAAATGATACAGCTTAGAGATTATCAAGAGCGTGTACTTGATGATATTACATATGAGTTTAATCAAGGTAAAAATAAAATCTGTGCAACAATGCCATGTGGTGCAGGAAAAACTATTTTATCAGGATGGATGGCTAGAGGCACCGCGTTAAAAAATCGCAGAGTAATCTTTATGGTTCATCGGCAAGAATTAATTGAGCAAACGTCAGAAACTTTTACAGCAATGAATATCAATCATGGCATTATTGCAACCGGTGCACCAAAAGATTATGACAAGTTAGTGCAAGTCGCAAGTGTTCAAACGCTTGTAAAACGCTTAAAAGATATTCATCCACCAGACTTTATTATTTGTGATGAATGCCATCATGTAGTAGCTAATACTTATCGGAAAATTATTGATAATTATCCAAACTTAAAAGTATTAGGGGTAACAGCAACGCCAGAGCGATTAGGTGGACATGGTTTAGGTGATGTGTTTGAAAGCCTGGTTATTGGTCCAACCGTAAAAGAATTAATTAGTTGGGGTAACTTATCAGATTATCAATACTATGCACCGCCAGCTAAATTTAACGCCGATGAAGTAAGAGTTAAGTTTGGTGAATTTGTTAAATCGGATTTAGAAGTCCAATTAGATAATAACGCAGTTGTCGGCGATATTATTATGAACTATAAAAAATTAGCTGACGGCATGAGAGCGATTTGTTACTGCGTAAATCGTAAACATTCCGAGCACATAGCAAAGTCATTTAATGACGCAGGAATACCAGCAATTCATGTTGATGGTGAAACTCATAAAAGTGTTCGCACGCAAGCAATTAAAGATTTTCGCGACAATAAAATAAAAATTTTATGTAATGCAGAGTTATTTGGTGAAGGTTTTGACGTACCAGCGATGGAGGCAGTAATTTTGGCCAGACCTACGCAATCACTTACATTATTTATTCAACAGGCAATGAGGGCAATGCGTCCGGATCCAAATAATAAAAATAAAAAAGCGGTCATTATTGACCACGTTGGAAATTGTTTTCGTCACGGTATGCCTGATGAAGATAGGGAATGGACATTAGAGCCTAAGAAGAAAAAACATACTGGTGAACGCACATTAAGTGTAAAAACATGTCCACAATGTTTTTCAGCGCATTACAGTAATACTCGTCAATGTCCATGTTGTGGATTTGTTTATCCAATAGCAGTACGTGAGGAAATGCCAGAGCAAAAAAAAGGCGAGTTAATAAAAATTGAAGAAATTGAAAGAAAAATAAAACGTCAAGAAGTCGGTAAGGCAAGATCAATTAAAGAACTTGAAATGATAGCCATAAAACGAGGATATTCCATGCGTTGGGTATCACGTATGGCGAAAATAAAAGGCATTAGGAGGTTAGGGTAATGTTAGAACACGACATACAAAATAAAATTCGCGTCCATGTATCGCAAAATAAATTAGCTACATTATTTCGTGCAAATGTAGGAAATGCATGGACTGGAAATAATGTTGAGCATAAAAATTATGGCAGCGTATTAATTCATGATGCACGACCATTTACAACAGGCTTACCACAAGGCTTTCCCGATTTATTCGGTCTAAAATCAATTGAAGTAACGCCGGATATGGTTGGTAAAAAAATAGCTGCATTTGTATTTATAGAAGTTAAACAGCCAAAGAAAAAGCCTACCAAAACACAAACACATATGCATGAATTTTTAACTGCACAGGGGGCAATTGGTGGGGTAGCTCATTCAGCCGAAGAAGCAGAAAAGTTACTTAATTATGAATAAAATACTCATACAAAAGATAAAAGAGAGGAGGGAGTAAGTTGGATTTACTTACATTCCTCACGGAAATTTACAAGTATAGTGAAAACAACATATATCTTTGGACGATGCCAGATAAACGCACCTATAATTTTTCGGTTGATCAACTATCTGAAATGACGAATTTAGCAAAAGAGTTAACTACTCAAAATAAAAACGTTTATTTTGGAATATGCCCAACAGAAAAAATATTAGGCGAATATAAGCGTCCTAAAATCAATGACATTTCCGGAGTGAGTGTATTTTGGGCTGATATTGATATCGCTGACGATGCACATAAAGCGCAGAATTTACCGCCAGACGTGCAATCCGCAATCATGTTATTACCAGATGTATTACCACCATCAATAATTGTTCATAGTGGACATGGCATACATGCGTATTGGCTGTTAAATGAAGAATGGCGATTAAACAACGATGAAGAACGGCAGCAGGCATCAAATATTATAAAAAAATTACAAGGGCACATAAGACAAGCAGCACAACTTGAAAACTGGCACGTAGATTCTGTTGCAGACCTTGCAAGAGTTTTGAGATTACCAGAAACACTTAATTTTAAAATTCCTGGTCGTCCAGAAAAATGCCAAGTGATTGAGCATTCAGACATTCGGTACAATGTTAGTGATTTTGAAGTTTTATCTGAAATTACTGAAAATAATCAGCTGATTAATACAGAGCGCGCAACCAGGTTTAAAAGATTACCAACTGACGGACCTGCTGAATATATGATTCAAAATTGCGCATTTATTCAGCACTGTGAAATCAATGCAGAGAGGGTCAGTTACGCTGAATGGCTGGCGATGATTACAAACATCGTTCGTGCAACAAATGGAGTGCAGGCGGTTCACCAACTGTCTGCACTTGATAAAAAACGTTATAACCAAGTTGATACAGATAAAAAAATAGATGAAGTCTGCACAAATATTGATAATCCTCAAAGCTGTCAATACATTCAATCTGCATTAGGTTTTACGGGGTGTCCTTCTGGTGGGTGCGGCATAAATGCTCCATGTGGTTGGTCGTTAGGAAAAGCATCGCAAGCGTTAGCCAAAATCAGAAAAATAACATTGCCTGATGTTGATACGGTTTTTACACCTGAAACACTTGGTTCATTAGCAATATTAGAAAAATCAAATCCTACAGAATACGCAAAATTTAAAGAAAAATGCCGTGGTCGAGTGAATTTAAACAATTTAAATTCAGCGTTAAAACAATACCGTAAAGAACAATCTGGATTTGAAGTAATTGAAGGTGGACAAGCTGGAGCATTACAAGAAGGGCAAAAACTTGGGGATGTAACAACTTGCCAGTATGTGCCTGATACACCGCTTAATTTAGCAATTCCAGCCGGATTTATTTATGGCATGGATGGAATCACTGAATTTAAAAAACAGGGTGAGGGCAATACGTATAATAAAGCAGCAGGTGCGCCAGTTATTATTTCAGAGCGGATATTTAATATGGACACTAAAACCGAAAAGGTGCAGCTAACATTTAAATATTTTAATCAATGGGCCAATGTAATTCGTAAACGTTCGGAAGTATTTTCAGCTAGAAATATCATTGCGCTGACTGACTTTGGGCTTAGCACATCGTCAGAATCAGCAAAGTATTTAGTTAAATATTTGCAGGCATTGGAAACTGCTAATCCTTCAACAATACCGCTAAAATATGCAGTATCTAAAATTGGCTGGCGTGAACATTCCTTGACTGATTTTATTATTCCAAATACAAGTGATTACCGAATCGATTTAGAGGATGAGGGCGAAGTCACAGAGGCATTTAGTGTAAATGGAAGTTTTGAAGAGTGGAAGAAAACAGCAATTGAAATCAGAAAACAACCTTATGCCAGATTTATTCTAGCTGCATCATTTGCAACACCGTTATTAAAAATATTTAAAAATCGTAATTTCATGGTTTATTTTTGGGGCACATCCGGCGGTGGTAAAACAGCTAGTCAAGTATTTGCTTTATCGGTTTGGGGATCACCAAATAAATTAATGAAATCATTTTACGGTACGCAAAATGGTATAGAAAAAGCCCTTGCCTTTTCAAATGATTTCCCGATGGTTATCAATGAAAAACAGGTTATGAATGGCCGGGATAAGCAAGACCTATTTGAGCAGATTGTTTATATGCTGGAAGGTGGGCGCGGTAAGCTAAGAGCCAGCAAAAATGGACTACAAAAAACGTCTACCTGGCGCAGTGTTGGCATGGCCAGCGGTGAAGAACCACTGTCAAAAGAAAATTCAATACAGGGTGTAAAAACAAGATTGCTGGAACTCAATGTTTATCCAGTTGTAAATGATGATGCCTTTGCAAAATCATTATATTCAATAGCTGAAGATAATCACGGACATGCGGGGCCAATATTTATTGATAATGTAATCAAAAATGAATCAATTAATGATTACATGGAAATAGAGCAAGCCCGCCAGGATTTAATAAAAATTTTAAAACAAACATTTTCAGAGCATTTCAGCGTACATATCGATAACGTGGCCTTAGTTGCAATGGGAGATTATTTATCAAGTAAATATATCTTTGGATTATCAGAGCAGCAAGCACAACAAGAATCATATCAGTTGGCTTGTGCAATTATGCAAGAACTACCAACAGAACGTCAAATTTCAGACGTTGAACGTGGTTGGGACTTTGTGCAAAACTGGCTGGCGGCGAATACAGGCAGATTTGAAAAGGCATATAGTGATTTAAAAATAACACCTGCGTTTGGCTTTAAAAAAGATGATTATACTTGCGTTTATCCTGAATACCTTACCAAAGCCTTGCAAGATGCTGGTTTTAGTCCAGATAAATTGCTTAGAGAATTTGCAAATAAAAACAGAATTGCAACTGAAAATGATGGAGAAAAACGAAGGTTTAAAGTATTGGTTCGTTATAATGGTCGTCGAACAAGAGTTATAAAAATAAATGACGCACAGCAAGAAAGTCTTGTTTAGTGGTGCCAGTGGTGACACAGTGGTGACGGTAGTGGTGACAGCCTTAAAGCTATATATAATAAGGGTTTATAAGGTATTAATATATAGTGTCACCACTGTCACCACACATATATCAATATATATAGAAAATACACCTATACCTTTATATTATGTAAACTTAATACCTAGTTAACATAAAGTTAAGGTATAAGGTATATTTTAAAAAAGTATCACACCCTTTTGAATTTAGTGGTGACGGTGGTGCCATATCGTTAAACCCTTTATAAATCAAGGCTTTGAGAGATTAAAAACGTCACCACTAAGAGTGGTGCCACCAAAATAAGGAGGTAAATCATGGAATATTTTAACCAAGTAACACCACCTCAAAATATAATTAATGCTCAAAATACAATAAATGTATTTGTTCAACTATTACAAAAAATCGAAAAACGTGCAATGGATGTTGTAAATGAAAAGTATCCTTACATGATTGACCTTGTGGGGAATAATCCAATCATCATTGATCCATACGCGAATTATTCACCAGATGATACAAAAATTTGGATGGAGATTTTTACAACAGTTCATGAAAATCGTGAGTTATATTCGAGGTTATTTTTTATTCGCGGTGGTGGAACTAAATTAATTCGTAACCAGCAATGGGGATTTATTTTACAGCCAATCATTTCTCCTGACGGGTGGGAAAGTATAGATCAATATAATCACGAGAAACAGTGTTTAAATGATTATAAAGACGATGTTGTGCAGTTATTAAAAATAATTAGTAATATGAAATTTAATTAGGAGCGTGAGAAATATGGACATTGATAAAGAAATTGAGAGATGCGAAAAGCTAAAGATGGAGTACATCGATAAGGATTGTATTCACATTGTTAACTATTACAGCGGATTGATTGATGCGTTAAAAGCATTAAAAATATCTACCTACGGACCAAATAACGAACGTGAAAATAAATTAACTAAGCTTACCGATGTAATCGCAAGCAAACATCCAGAAACGGCATTAACGATTGCTACTGAAGAATGTGCGGAACTTATACAAGCTATTACAAAATTAAAACGTGGCAGCGCAAAAAACACGGACAACCTAGCCGAAGAAATTGCAGACGTTTTGATTTGCATTGATTGGGTAAAACGGATTTATGGGGTTTCGGAATTGAATGTGAATCATTGGATTGATTATAAAATCAGTCGTTGTAATGAGCGTTTTGCAAATGGGACGTTTAGGTAATCAAAACAAACGAAGGAGTATGATGAAAATGAGTCAAACATTAGAGTTCGCATACAGGATTGAAGCCGGTGCAAGAATGGCGCACAATATAGAAACTGGCAAAATATGTGAAGCGTATATGTCTATAAAACATTATGATTGTCGTGATGATGTTACACAGGCTGAATATGACGAGGCGCATAAAGCGTACATAAATGGTTTAAGTGACACATTAAATATTTCTACTGAATTTATAACGCCTATTAGCTTAGACGAATATTACAAAGAGACTGGTGAAAACGATGAGGAGGCCTAATTCATGGACAAACACAACAGCAGTCACAACAAAGACCTAACCGCATACAACGCGATCGCAAATATTGACAAACAAAATGTTGACGATAAAAATAATCTGTTTATAAAAATCGTTCGGGGAATTGCAAGGAATCTAGGCTTTGAAGTTATCGGACGTATACATATTAGGCATATTGAATCAGGGAGGGAGTATCGTTAATGGAAGCAAAACTGGATTTTAAAAGACAAGTTACAAAAATCAAACTTAATAAGACTGAAGTTAAAAATAATAGATTGATGGCATTGCTGGCTTTAAGAGGTGCTAGGTTTGAAAAAGAGACAAGCAGGTTTGTTTGGTATGAAGCACCAGGAAACATATTGCCGTTGATTTGAGGAGGTCTAGCCATTGAGTAAACAAACGTTATGTAATTTATGCCTGAAAAAAGGTGAAGTTCATACAATGCTTTACAGTCGCAAGAACAAACGATATATTTGTCCAAACTGCAAAACAATTACTTTGCCAATGCCAAAAGATGATGATTATGTCGAAAAAGAAGTATCGGATGAAATCAAAGAGTTAATGCAGGAGAAGTACAAAGCTAACCTGCCCGCTAAAGACCCTATTCCAGCCGGAGAGGCTATGAAAGGTGGCGGAGGTAATAAGAGTAAGGGACAGAGTAAAAAAGGGCTTATGCAAAAGAAATCGCTAAGTCAACTTTATAAAGAATTATAAAAATTTTTAGTTAAAGTTAAAAATATTGCACACTTTACAAAAGTTGTGTTATAATGAGAATATCCCGTGTACCTAACGGGCAATTACATAAAAATTTTAAGCCGTTCACGTGTTGGACGGCTTTTTCTTATGGTAAAGAAGGGATTTGTTTCCTTTTATCGAAGTAAGTAATATTTTGGTAAAAGGGGTGTATAGTGATGGATCATTGGTTAAGTGAAGATTTTTGTAGGATATTAAAGTATCACAAGGTTATTTTTGATGGCAATGATATTTTAGGGGCATACATAGAAACCGAAGAACATAGAAACGATAATAAAATATTCGTAGGTCGATATGTAATATTAACGAAAGAATACGTAATAATACTACACTATGTAAGAGAAACACAGTTTATAAAAATCACAAAGATAAACAGAAAAAATATAATATCTGTAGATAAAGAATTGTTTTTAGATTATAGGACAGATGATTGGAATCAAAAGACGCCAATGAATGAGTATAAAAAAGCTACAATTACAACGCTAAATAGTGAGTTGTATGATTTTTTAATTCCTGAATTAGATAAAGAGCATTACTTTAATTATGATTTTATCGAAAAAAATGTTTCTCGGTATAATGACTTAATTGATAAATTATAAATATACACAGTAAATTCAAACGGCAAGATTGCATAAACATATCAAGGTACCGTCAAAAATATGTTTAAATATGCAAAAACACAACAAAAATTGAATAAAATACGTGAATAGGTTCCGATAGCAAAAGATTATCGGAACCTATTTTATTGCAAATTAGGGAGTTGGTGAGTATGTAAATGGCGAATCAAGATAAAGTAGAAGATGCAAAAAAAGATTATATGTCTGGAATGAAATATAAAGACATTGCAGAAAAACATGGGGTATCTTTAAGTGCGGTCAAGAGTTGGGCATCGCGGTACTGGAAAAATAAAAAAGTTGCAACCGAAGAAGATAAAAGTTGCAACCAAAATAAAAAAGTTGCAACCGAAAAGTTGCAAACACCTAAAAAACACGGCGCACAACCAGGCAACAAAAATGCTGTCGGGCATGGGGCGCCAAAAGGAAATCAGAATTCAGTTGGGCATAAGTCAAGTGTGCCTTTGGGAAATCATAACGCAATGACACATGGGCTATATGCCAAGTATTTACCACCAGACACGTTAGAGATTGCCGATAGCTTAGATTTTATTTCTCCTATTGATATTCTTTGGAGTAATATCAAAATCAAATATGCCTCTATTCTCCGGGCACAGCAGATAATGTTTGTGCAGGATAAAGATGATTTAACTAAGGAGCTGAAGCGCCAGAAAAATGGTGATTCCTCTTGGGAAGAAGAATATGAATTGCAGTTTGCTTGGGATAAGCAGGCTGCTTTTTTAAATGCACAATCAAATGCAATGAAAACCTTAACAACCATGATTAAGCAGTACGACGAACTTTGCAAATCTGAACTTGCTACAGAAGAACAAAAATTGCGTATTGATAAGCTGAAAGCGGAAGTTGAAAATCTCAAAGGTGATAGTGATTATGAGGACAGTATAACTTTTACATTTAATCGTGAACAGGTGAACAGTGATGAAAATTAATATCGCAGAAAAAATCGCACCATGTTTTGATGATGCATTCTTTGATATACATGAACATAATCATACGCATTATTGGCTAAAGGGTGGACGTGGCTCCACAAAATCATCATTTATTAGTACACAAATACCTCTTTTGCTGATTAACAATCCAATGTGCCATGCTGTTGTATTGCGTAAAGTAGGAAATACGTTGCGTAATTCAGTTTATAACCAAATTCAATGGGGAATATCACACGTTGGGCTGACTAATAAATTTAAGTTTATTACTTCTCCACTTGAAATCACATATAAGAAAACAGGACAAAAAATTCTTTTCTTCGGTGTGGATGATAAAACTAAAATTAAGTCTATTAAGTTGCCCTTTGGTTATGTCGGTATCATATGGTATGAGGAACTTGATCAGTTTACCGGGATGGAAGAAATACGAAGCTTAAATCAATCACTAATGCGTGGCGGTAAAAAGTTTTGGTGTTTTTCTTCTTTTAATCCGCCCAAGAGTCGCGATAACTGGGTTAATGGTGAACAGCTTATTGATGATATTGACCGATATATTAGCCATACAACATACTTGCAAGTACCGCGCGGTTGGCTTGGAGAGCAGTTTTATCTTGAAGCTGATAAACTTAAAAATACTCGCGAGAAACTTTATAAGCATGAATATCTTGGTGAAGTAACCGGTACGGGTGGCAGTGTATTTGATAACATCGAAGAACGAGAAATTACTGATGAAGAAATTTCACAGTTTGACCGTAGGAAACATGGCATTGACTTTGGTTTTGCTGTGGATCCATTGGCTTTTCTTTGTGGACACTATGATAAAAAACACGAAATACTTTATCTGTTTGATGAAATTTATCAGCAGAAATTAAGCAATAAGCGTGCATATGAGCTAATCAAAGACAAGGTTGAGCGTCGTAGAATTACCGCTGATAGTGCAGAGCCTAAATCAATTGCAGAACTTCGCGGATATGGTCTAAATATTTATGGAGCACGTAAAGGTCCAGATTCCGTTGAATACGGCATGAAGTGGTTACAGAGTTTATCGAAGATAGTCATTGATAAAAAGCGTTGTCCGAATACTTATAAAGAATTTGTTAATTATGAGTACGCAAAAAATAAAGATGGTGATTTTATATCCGAGTATCCAGACAAAAACAATCATGCAATTGATGCGTGCCGGTATATGTGTGAAGATGAAATGAAACATAGTGGTATTGGAGTTTTAAAATAGGAGGTGATAGATTTGGATATAGAAACAGCAAAAAAGCTAATAGCAAAACATACCCAAGGTCACAGTAATTTTGTAACAAACTGCCTTATAGCAGAACGATATTTCAGAAATAAAAATGATATCTTGTATTTAAAAAAGCAAGATGATAGCGAAGTCGAAAATCCACTTAGAAATGCCGATAATCGGATTCCTAGAAATTTCTATGGATTACTTGTAAATCAAAAAGCTTCGTATTTGTTTACTGCGCCACCTACTTTTGATGTTGGCCAAGATAGCGCAAATGTTCTTGTTGCTGATGTGCTTGGTGATATATACGCAAAGAATTGTAAAGATTTGTGTATTAATGCCAGCAACGCAGGGATGGCATGGTTGCATTATTGGGTAAACGATGCTGGCGAATTCGAATATGGAATAGTTGATTCTAAACAAGTTATTCCTGTGTGGTGTTCACATTTAAATAAAAAGCTTATTGCAGTTTTACGAGTTTATAAAAGTACCGATGATGACGGTAAAACATTCGATGTATATGAGTACTGGACGGAGGATAAATGTTATTCGTATTGTAAAGCTACTGATGATACTATTGACGTCGGATTGTTTGGCTATAATCAATTTGTTAGTTTTGATGGTTCAGGATTGCAATTCAATGAACTTAGCCATGATTTCGGTCGAGTACCTTTTATTCCATTTCAAAACAATAATATAGCTACTAGTGATTTAGATAATGTAAAGTCGCATATTGATGTTTATGACAAAGTTTACAGCGGATTTGTTAACGATTTAGAAGATATTCAAGAAATAATATTTCTCTTAACCAATTATCAAGGGTCCGAGTTATCAGAGTTTTTAAGCGATATAAAGAAGTACAAGACTGTTAAATTAGCATCGAATGGGGCTGATGATCGCTCAGGACTTGAAACATTAACAATTGATATTCCAATTGAAGCTAGGGAAAAACTTTTAGATATAACACGCAAGGCAATATTTGAACAAGGACAAGGCGTAGACCCACAGCCAAGAGATTTTGGTAATGCTTCAGGTGTAGCACTTAAATATTTATATTCGCTATTGGAATTGAAAGCTGGACTAATGGAAACTGAATTTCGTCTAGGCTTTGGTGAATTGGTGCGTGCAATATGTAAATTTAAAAATATTGAAGTTAAAAATATTGTTCAAACATGGACCCGTACAGCAATAACCAATGATTCTGAACTAGCTACAATGTGCAAAGATTCTGCTGGCATAATCTCTAAAAAGACAATCGTTAAAAATCATCCGTTTGTGGAGAATGCAGATGATGAAATCAAGCAGTTGTCAAAAGAAAAAGAAGAACAGCAGTCGGATATGGACGCATATAAAAACGCTTTTCCTGGCCAAGGCGGTGTAGGCGATGAAAGCAAGTGATTATTGGCGTTGGAGATTTGAACAATTAGAAGAATCGTTATTAAAACAAGGGATTAGCACTTATGACGATATCGAAAGGCAATACCGCGTAGCAATGCAGGAGATAGAAAAAGATATTTCTGTTTGGTATAAACGGTTAGCTGTTAACAATGATATTTCCTATGCTGAAGCTCAAAAAATGCTTAATAAAAATGAATTAAAAGAATTTCATTGGACCGTAGAGGAATATATCAAAAAGGGTAAAGAAAATTCTATAAACCAGCAATGGGCGAAACAGCTTGAAAATGCATCTGCAAAGGTGCACATATCAAGGCTAGAAGCTATGAAATTGCAAATGCAACAGCATTTAGAAGTGTTATACGGGAATCAGTTGGACAGCCTAGACGGTGCAATGCGGAGTCTTTATAGTAAAGGGTACTATCGCACTGCGTATGAAGTGCAAAAAGGTCTTGGCGTGGGTTATGATTTACAAAAACTTGATGAAAATAAAATCAGCAAAGTAATTTATAAGCCTTGGGCACCAGATGGGGCAAATTTTTCAGACCGTATATGGAGTAGTAAGGATAAGCTTATCAATACTTTGCATACTGAACTTACGCAAGCAACAATACGCGGCGATTCGCTAGAACAAGTTGTCCGTAATATTTCTAAAACAATGAATAGTTCAAAATCAGCAGCAGGACGGTTAGTGATGACCGAATCTGCTTTTTTTGCGTCTGCATCACAGAACGATTGCTTTAATGATCTTGGGGTTGAACAATATGAGATCGTAGCTACTTTAGATATGAAAACATCATCTATTTGTCGCGATATGGACGGCAAAGTATTTAAAATGGCTGATTTTAAGCCAGGTATAACTGCACCACCATTTCATTGTTATTGCCGGTCATGTACTGCACCGTATTTCGATGATATGAAAGGCACACGAGCCGCACGGGGCGAAGATGGTAAAACATATCAAGTATCATCTGATATAAAATATGATGATTGGAAAAAAGTTTTTGTAGATAAGAAAATGACCTATGCTAAATGGCAAAATTCAAAAAACATTGATAATCCACACGAAGAAAGCTATAATAAAGGCATAGAAAATACTTACAGAAAAGCCATAGAATTTGGTAATCGTACAGGTAATGAAGGTCTCTATTGGTTAGATAAAAAAGGTGATTCTGCATATCCGGATTTAACAGGGACACAAAATCAAGTTGTTTTCACTAATGATCTAGTTAAGTTTTTGAAAAATGCTTCAAATGATAGCCTAACTTGCGTACATAATCATCCAAGTAGTTCGGCTTTTTCGGATTCAGATTTAGATGTTATGTGCAGATTTAAAAGTATTGATTGTATGAGAGTTATCGGGCATGATGGCGTAGAATATTATGCTAAAGTTGGTGCAGGGCAGAGACCTAATTATAGCGATATTAAAAAATCATATAGTGAAGCAGTGCAAAGTTTGAGAGGTTATTTTGAGCCAAAAGTTTTATCAGGAGAGTTAGAACCCAATAAAGCTTGGAAAGAACATACGCATCAAGTGTTGGAGATGCTTGCTAAAAAATATGAGTGGTCATACTGGAGGGATTTACATGAAGAATAATGATAAAGTTTATATTCCAGATGAAGATTTGCCACCGTATGGCTTATCTGAAGAAGAGTTGGAAAAGCGAAATAAAGAAAGGCAAGCGCATGTAGAAAAAGCTTGGCAGACTATTGATTCTTGGGAGCAGAAATAATAACGTTATTTTAAGGCAGCTTATTTTATAGGCTGTCTTTTCTTATACCCATTTTTAAGGAGTTGATATCTATGAATGTTAAACTCTGTTATTTAGGTGAAAGGCGGTGATCTGATTATCTCCGTTGGTGTTTCGGTTATAGCATCATTCGCCATTTTGGTATTGTTGGGCGGAAACTAACAAGACAAATAGCGTGGACTGAACCACGAAAAACAATGTATTTGAAGGGGGAAGTAAAATGACAAAAGAAGATTTGGTAAAGTTAGGTTTGGATGATGCAACAGCTCAAAAAGTTGCAGATGCAAGCACAGAAGAATTAAAAGGATTTATACCTAAGACACGTTTTGATGAGGTCAATGAAGCTAAAAAACAACTTGACGAACAAATTAAAGAACGCGACAAGCAGTTAACAGAACTTAAAAAGTCTACCGGAGATACTGTTGAATTGCAGAAAAAAATTGAAGAATTGCAGACAGCGAATAAAAATGCCAAGACTGAGTACGAAACCAAATTAAAAGATGTTCAGTTTACTAACGCAATTAAGTTAGCAGTTGCAACTGATGCACAGGATGTTGATTTAGTTGCAGGGCTATTCGACAAGTCAAAATTGATTTTAGGTGATGATGGTAAAATTACAGGTTTGGATGATCAGCTTAAAACATTGAAAGAAAGTAAAGCGTTTTTATTTAAGCAAGGCAAACCACCAGCGTATAATCCAAATGGTGGAGATGGTGGCAATCCTAATCAAAATCCATTTAAGAAAGAAACGTTCAATTTAACAGAACAAGGAAAATTATTAAAAGAAAACCCTGCACAAGCTAAGGTGTTAGCGGCTGAGGCAGGAGTAACAATTTAAGGAGGAATTTAATTTATGCCTATTACAAAATTATCGGACGTTATCGTCCCAGAACTATTCAATCCATATGTTATTAAGCGCACAGCAGAATTATCTGCACTTTTACAGTGTGGAATCATTACAAGTGATGCGGAATTTGACCGATTAGCAAGTCAAGCGGCACCAACAGTAAATATGCCATTCTTTGCTGATCTTACAGGTGAATCCGAGCAGATTATTGAAGATGCTGATCTTGCTGCAAACAAAATTGAATCTAAAAAAGATGTAGCCGCTATTATACGTAGAGCAAAAATGTGGGCAGCTACTGACTTGTCAGCAGCATTAGCAGGAAAAGACCCAATGGAGGCTATTGCAAGCTTGGTGGCAAACTTTTGGGCACGCGACATGCAGAAAGAACTTATTGCAGTGTTAAATGGTATTTTCGGTACATATACGCCAGCTGGAGAAGGTGCAACAGCCGTAACGCCACTAGCTTCAAATTTATTAGATATTACAACTCAAACTAGTGCTGCAGCAAAGATGTGGTCAGCAAGTTCGTTTATTGATGCGCAACAGCTTTTAGGTGACGCACAAGGACAACTTACGGCTGTAGCAATGCATAGTGCAACATGGAGTTATCTTAAAAAGCAGAATCTAATTACAACGGAACATCCTAGCGTTGATGTGTCTTTTGATGCTTATCAAGGGAAGCGAGTGGTAGTTGATGATGGCTGCCCTGTAACTGGAACAGGCAGCAATTCAGTATTTACATCTTACTTATTTGGGCAGGGCGCAATTGCTTTAGGTAATGGTAATCCTGTTGGCTTTGTTCCTACAGAGATTGATCGCGACAAGAAAAAAGGGTCTGGTGTCGATTACCTTATTAATCGTAAGACAATGATTCTTCATCCACGTGGTGTTAAATTTACAAATACAAATGTTGCAAAAACAGAAGGTCCTAGTCGTGCGGAATTAAAAGATGCACAAAACTGGTTGCCTGTATACGAGCCTAAACAAATCAGAATCGTTGCCTTTAAACATAAAATTGGCTAGGATGTGATTTTATGCTAGAAGTAACAAAATTAAAAAAGTTGCTTGGTATAGCCGTTGATGATACAAAGCAAGATGTTAACCTTGAATTTATCCTCGATGATGTAACCGAATCAATCTTAAATTATTGTAATATTAAAGAGTTGCCATTTGGACTGACTAATACAGCTTATCGGATGGCAATTGACCTTTATCGCAATGAGAATATCGGTGATGAAGATGCACCGATTGGCAGTGTATCTTCTATCAAAGAGGGCGATACGCAAACGAACTTCAACAAATCGGTTGATGATAATTTCAAGGATACGCTAATGAAAAATTACTATAGTCAACTAAACAAGTATAGAAAGTTGGTGTGGCAATGAGTGTATTAGATAAAGCAAAACGTCAAGCTAGAAAAGCGATTGAATCTATGTATGTTGGTGTTTGTACGATAAGCAACTATCAAAATATCGAGGATCCAATTACTTTTGTAACTGAATTAAAAGAGGTCGAAGTTATCAAAGACCAACCTTGTAGATTGTCGTATTCTAGCCTGCCAGCAACTAATCAAACAGATAGTTTTGCAGGAGTTAACCAATCAATTAAATTATTTATTGCACCTGAAGTCGTTATTAAGCCAGGTTCCATAATTTCAGTTATTCAGAATGGCAGGACGACCGTTTATAAAAATAGCGGTCAGCCTGCCATTTATTCTACCCATCAAGAAGTTAATCTTGAATTATATGAGGATAAAGCATAATGAAATCAAAAAATGGATTAAAGAATTTTGCTAAACAACTCAATAAAATTCGTGGTAAAGATAAAGAGCTTTTCTATGAGCGAGTAACAAAGGAGTTGGCCGCAAGATTTTTATCTAAGGTAATCAAGCGAACGCCTGTTGGTAAGGGAACCTTCGAATTTACAAAAGATAATAAAAAACGTAAACTTACTAATGGCGGTACACTTCGGCGTGGCTGGACTACAGTTGCAAAATTAAGAGTTGTAAAAATCGGGAACGCCTATCAAGCCACCATAACGAATAACGTAAAATATGCATCATACGTTGAATACGGTCATAGACAAACGCCTGGTAGATATGTTCCTGCAATCGGCAAAAAACTTAAATCTGGCTGGGTAAAAGGTCAATTTATGATGACGATATCGGCAGAGGAAATAAAATCAGAAGCACCAGCGATTTTACAACGCCATTTTATTAAGTTTTTAAAGGGGGCATTTCATGTTAAATGAGATAATGAACGCCATATCGCAAAAAATAAGATCCGTATTCGGTAGTGAATATAAAATTTACTTTGATGAAATCGCGCAAGGCTTTAAAGAGCCTTGTTTTTTTATTTCCTTATTGCAAGCAAATCAAAAACAAATTATTGGTAATCGTTATTTTAGAGAGCATTTTTTTGATATTCATTACTACCCAAAATCAACAGCAGGCATTACACGCGAAGTAAACGAGGTAACAGATAAGTTACTTATGGCGCTGGAATATATCAGCATTGGTGGGGATTTAATTCGAGGTACAAAAATGAAACATGAGGTTCACGATGACGTACTTCATTTTTTTGTTAACTATGATGTATTCGTGAAAAAAGTAATTGAAAAAGGTCCACTCATGATGGAATACACACAAACACAAAAATTAAAGGGGTGAGCTTATGGCAGAACAAGCAGAAAAAACAGTAGCAAGCGATTCAAAATATACTCGTGAAGCTTTAATGGCTTCAAAAAAGTATAGGCAGCAATGCGATATCCTAGCAATTGTTTTAGAAGAAGAAAAAGAATATACACTTGCTGAGGTAGATAAAGCAATTAAAGATTTTTTAAAAAAGCCGGTTAAGGAAGAAATAAACGGTAAGAAGAAGGAGGAATAATCTATGGCGTTAGGTGGAGGTACTTGGCAGTTTCAAAATAAGAAATTACCTGGTACATATATCAATTTTGTTAGTAAAGTAAGAGCTGCAACAGATATTGCTGATCGTGGCTATGGTACTATGCCGTTATTACTTGATTGGGGCGTAGAGGGCCAAGTATTTAGAGTTGAAGCTGAAGACTTTCAAAAAAATAGCCTGAAAATCTTTGGCTATGATTACACAGCTAAAGAAATTAAAGGTTTACGTGACTTATTTAAAAACTTAAAAGTTGGTTACTTTTATCGTGTAAATAACAACGCTGTAAAAGCTACAAGTAATATAGCTACAGCAAAATACGGCGGTAAGCGCGGTAATGACATTACAATTGTTATTTCAGCTAATGTAGATAACGAAGGAAAATTTGATGTTATTACATACATGGCTGTTGATGGCTCAAAAACTGTAGTTGATAAACAGTTGGCAGTAAGTGCTTGGGCAGATGTTAAAGACAATGATTACGTGACGTTTAAAAGGTCAGGAGAAATAGCAGTCACAGCAGGAACACCGCTCACTACTGGTACAAATGGTGAAGCTTCGACAGGCGTTCAATATCAAGAATACCTTGATAAAATCGAGCCTTACTATTTTAATACAATGGGCATTGTAACAACGGATACTAAAATTCAGGATTTGTTTATTCAGTTTACAAAGCGCATGCGTGATAGTGTAGGTGCTAAGTTCCAAACAGTCATTTACGGTAAAGAAAACGTTGATTACGAAGGCGTAATCAGTATTAAAAATGCGGTTACAGATGATGGTGAATCACCAGCGAGCCTCGTTTATTGGTTAACAGGTGCAGAGGCATCTTGCTTGATTAATGCCTCGTGTACAAATAAAACGTATGACGGCGAATTTACAGTAAATACGAATTATAAACAATCTGAATTAGAAAAAGCTATTATTTCAGGTATGCTTATGTTCCATCGTGTTACTGATGCAGTTGCTGGCGATATTACTGGTGATATTAACGTGCTTTCAGATATCAATACTTTTACATCGTTTAGCAAGCAAAAAAATGATGACTTTTCGTTAAATCAAGTTATTCGTGTACTTGATCAGATCGCAATTGATATATCTCGTTTATTTGATAAAACGTATCTTGGTAAAGAACAAAATGACAACGATGGTCGTGTAGCACTTTGGGGCGATATTGTCGCTTTACATAAGGAATATCAGCGTGTGAGAGCAATTCAAAATTTCAATCCTGATGATGTACCAATCCCTGTGCAGGGCGAAAAGAAAACAACCGTAATGCATGAGTATGAAGTACAGCCTACGTGCTGTATGGAAAAACTTTATATGCAAATTACAGTAGCGTAAGGAGGTTAGAACATGGCGGATTTATATAAAACAATGCACGCGAAAGATGTAGTAGCGGCGAAATTAGCAAATTGTTTTATTACGATTAATGGAAATCGATATTTGTTAATGCAAGCAAAAAATCTTGAAGCAAAAATTGAAAAAGAAAAATCAGAAGTGCCGATTCTTGGTCGTACCGGTAAAGGTCATAAGGTAACAAGCTGGAACGGTACCGGATCAATGACAATTTACAATAATACATCAATGTTCACAAAGCTTTTAAAAGATTATAAAGACACTGGAACGGATATTTATTTTGATATTCAGATTACAAATGAAGATCCGACAACATCGGTTGGACGACAAACAATTATTTTGAAAGATTGTAATCTTGATAGTGGTATTATTGCCGCATTTGATGCTGATGGGGATTGGCTAGAACAAGACGTTGACTTCACATTTGAAGATTTTGAAATGCCGGAACAGTTTAGTCAACTTGATGGTATGCAATAAAAATATTTTGGGGGAAGATAAAAATGTCAGAACAAAATTTACAGGGATTTTTAGCAGAGAACGCAATCAAAGCAGAAAATAAAAAGTATGTAGCATCAAAAAGATTTTTAGATGCAAACCGTGAACCCCTTGAGTGGGAACTGCGCGTGCTTACAAGTGATGAAGATGATGCAATCCGGAAATCTTGTAAGAGTAAAGAATTTACGCCTGGAACCCGTGAGGTAAAAGTCACAATGAATAATGATAAATATGCAGAAGAATTAGTATGCTCTTGCATTGTTTATCCAAACTTAAACGATGCAAAATTACAAGATTCTTATGGTGCTGTTGGTGCTGCTGCACTTATTAAAAAGATGTTAACGCCAGGAGAGTTTACTGATTTATATTTAACAGTTAGTGAAATTAACGGATTTAAATCTGGTATGGCCGACAAAATTAAATCCGCAAAAAACTAATTGAGGGGGGCGATATGTATGCGAATGTCGCACATTACGCCCTCCATAAATTTCACAAATTTCCGCATGAATTACTTAACTTAGATGAAAATGAACGTGCTTTTATTATGGCGTCTATAACGGTAAAACTGAAAAAGGACAAAGAAGAAGCGAAAAAGGCTAAGGCGAAAGCAGCTAAGCGCAGAAGATAATGTATTATCACCTAATCTATGGTATAATTTTAGTAAAATATATCATGGATTGGGCGGTGCTTAAATGTCGAAAGAAAAAATTAATTTATTGAAATCAACAATTAAAAATTTAAACAGCAATTTTCAAGATGGATTTTTAATGTCAGATGCAGCCTTTAAACAAATAGAGAATTCTATTAATCCTACCGATATTAAATTTGCTAGCCGAATTAATAACGGGCAAGGGTTGATAATTGGTTTGCAAGACAATATCGTTATAATTGAAAAGGGTGCATTAATGGTACTATCAACGCCACCTGTATCGCTTAATTACAGTGAAATTGATAACACACAAGTAAATTCAAAATTTACTTGTGACCAAATAATTATTTTTGCAGGGAGAAAAGAATTAATATTTGAAATAGATAAATTTGAAACTGACTATATTGTAAAGAGTATTAATGCAAAAATAATTACCAAAAATACAAATAACCATCAAAGTGCTTTCAAGGCAGATGTTAACTTTAAAGATATTAAATTAGATATAGTAGGTCGCAACTTCGATAATGATTTTAAATTAGTCTCAAATAAAGAAGAAATTATATTTCAGAAAAAAGGACTATTGGGAGTTGAGAAAATAAGAATAAATGGAAATGTTCAAAATATAGTTCAGCTTACAGAAGAAAATAAACAAAGTATGTTAAAAAAAGCTGGCTGGGGGTTCGCTGGTGGTGTAATTGGTGGCGTTTTTGGTGTTGGATTAATTGGAATGGCAGCGGGATTGTTAGCGAAAGGTAATAAAAAAGAAATTTGCTTCGCTTGTGAACTTCAAACAGGTGAAAAATTTTTAGCAAAAACAGACAATGAAACTTTTCAAAAATTATTGGCAATTAGTATGATGTAAAAAATATTTTTTATGAAAGCACTTATCTTTTTGATAGGTGCTTTTCTTATGTCTAAATGGGGGTGAGATTTTGGCAACAATAGAACAATCTATCGCAATTAGTGACGGTGTGACTGGGCCATTGGCAAGGATGGAACAAGGGGCAATTGCGGCGGCAAATCGTTTTGACCAAGCGGCTAACGCTGCTAATCGTGTAGAAAATTCAGTGCAAAAAATACATTCGGAAAATATAGGCGCTGTAGGGGCTGCTACATCTGTAATGACAAGCCATTTAAGTGCCGCAGATATAGTGGCAGCACAAACAGCTAATAGCGTAGGAGCTATTGGGAATATGGCAATATGGGCGAAGTCTGGAATTGTTGCGTTAGGCGTGACCATGATGGCTGTATTTGGGGCGATAAATGCAGTTATAGCTTTAATAAGCATGGCTTTTCAGAAAATTAGTGGAACGATGCGGTTATCTGATGAGCTTTCGCAAACGACAGCACGATTAAACTTAATGAATGATAACTTACAAACAACAGCACAATTACAGGATATGATATTTGCTTCGGCACAGAGGTCAAGAGCAGAGTATCAAGCAACAGCAAGTTTTGTAGCTAAAGTAGGGATGATGGCAAAAGATGCTTTTAGTAATAATGGCGAAGTTATCGCATTGGCTGAACAAATTAATAAAATTTTCAAGATATCCGGCACATCTGCGCAAGAACAGGCATCAGCAACATTACAACTAACACAAGCATTAGCATCAGGTGTTCTTCGTGGTGAAGAACTTAACGCGGTATATGAAGCTGCACCAATGATGATTCAAAATATCGCCGATTATCTTGGTAAACCAATGGGGGCTATCCGTGATATGGCGGCAGAAGGGCAGATAACTGCTGAAATCGTAAAAAATGCGATGTTTGCCGCTGCGGATGAAACGAATCGTAAGTTTGAATCTATTCCTAAAACATGGAGTGATGTTTGGACTGATTTTTCCAACATTGCAGTTAGAGGATTACAACCTTTGTTTGAGCAAATTAGCACTTTAGCAAATGACGAAGGTACTCAAGTGTTTTTTAACTCCATAGCTACAGGAATTGCCTATACTGGCATAGCAGTTGCAGGGCTCGTTAATAATCTAAGATGGTTAGGTAGTATAGCATCGGAAGTTTTAAGTTCTCTTAGCGGCGTTTTTGAATATATTGCAGGTTTTGCAATATCAGCATTAGTTGTGTATGGTGCTGGATGGGCAATGGTTAATATGCAAGCGGCAATTAGCGCAATTTATCACGGTATGCTTACGGCTGCAATAGTTCTGCAAAATGTTCAATTGGGAATAGCGTATATTCGCATGTGGACGTTAACAGCAGCTACAGCAGTATGGACGTTAGTAACTCAAGGAGTAACAACAGCTCTTAGAATGTTAAATTTAACAATGCTAATGAATCCAATAGGAATAGTTGTATTCTTTGTTGGCTTAATTATTGCGGCATTTGGTGCGTGGGCAGTAAAAACGCATGGGCTTAGGAATACTATAGCGGATGCGTTTGAATTTATTGTTGACGTTTGCCAAACAGGAGTTAATGCGATGATTAAGTCAATTAATGGGCTCTTAGGTGTCATTAATACTGCAGCAACGGCAATGAATAATCTTTTTGGAACACAGTTTGGGCAGGTAGAAGCAATTGCGGAAGTTGATTTTCAAGGCTTTAAAAATAAATGGAGCGGAGCAATTAGAAATGGTACAGTTATGGATAATTTATTTGGAACACAAGAAAAACCAAATCCAGAAGATTATATGAATGCACCAATTGCAGCACCATTAGGCGAAATAGCTGATGCAGATAAAGACACCTCAAAAAATACAAAAGGTATAAAAGAAGCAATGGAAATCACTGACGAGGATCTAAAATATTTGCGTGATATCGCAGAGCAAGAAACAATCAACAAATACACTACTGCAGAAGTGAAAATCGAAATGGGTGGAGTTCACAACAATGTAAATAATGATATGGATCTTGATGGTGTAGTTAGGTATATCAACGACAGTATTTTTGATGGGATGGTAGCCGGTGCGGAAGCCGTGCATCCATAAGGAGGGGTTAGTTATGGAAAAAGAAAAAATTTTAATTAAAAGTACAGAGTATTTCAAATTTCGTGGAATTAATGATTCTATGCCAGATTGGTTTATGGATATATTAGAAAAGTTCCATAATCTTGTATTTGTATCGCAAAAAGCTATAAACATCGGGACAAATGAAATTCCATTTCATAGCTATGTCGTCAAACATGGTGATAATATTTCTATTTTGACAAAAGAGGAGTTTGAAAAAGAATACAAAGTAGCAGATAAAAGTCGGTCGCTTTATTCACCGTGTGAGAAAATCATAAAGTCAGAAGATGAAGTTATTATTAAATCAAGTGGTCCATTTACACAGATTTTTATAAATGGTGTAGAACTAAAATGGGTACAAAAAATTAAATTTGAACATAATGTGAATGAATTTCCGGTACTTGAAATTAAAAAAATAATTTGAATATGAAAAGAGGGGCTTACTATGAAAAAAGAAAAAACAGTTCAACTGCTGGAACAGTTGAACTGTAAGATGGATAAAATTATTTGCTTTTTAGAAAATAATCATCCAAGTAATGTAAATGTTTCAATAAAGCATATTAGCGAAGAACTTAAGAAAGCTTTTTCTGCTGGCGATCGTATTCTTTGAGCATTTCAATAGCCATTTCAGCAGCGATAGAGCTTATTGTCCTTGCTAGATTAATACTTGGATTCGACGTGTCATTGTTTTTTAGATTTGGATATTTCTTTTCAAATTCAGTGATGGCATTAGCTTTTATTTTATCAAAATCCACTGTATCACCTCCCTTCTTAATCGCTATATTCTACATAATCCAACAATTACCTTGAAAGGAGGCAAATCATGGCATACTACTTTTTTATTGGTGATATGATGTTGCCGGTTCCACCAGCAAAAATGAATGTTAAGGTTAACAATAAAAATAAAACCATTAATCTCATCAATGAAGGTGAGGTAAATATCATCAAAGCACAGGGGCTTACAGAGATTTCTTTTGATGCAAGATTACCTAATCAAAATTATCCTTTCGCTGATTACGATACGTCTTTTTCTAGTTCGCTAACAAGCCAGCTAACAGGAAGTAATTTTTCATTTAAGAAAGCAGATTACTTTTTAGACAATTTTAAAACTTCAAAATTAAGCAATTTGCCAGTTCGCCTCATTATCACGAGAATGCGAAACTGGCAATTACTTTTTGATACCAATATGCTTGTAACACTTGAAGATTACAACATTGATGAAGATGCCGACAATGGCTTTGATTTGATCGTGCCGCTTAGATTTAAGCAATATCGTCCGTATGGCACGAAAGAATGCGAAGTAACTACAGATGAAAACGGTGTTCAGCATATATCTGTAAAAGAAACTCGTCCAGCGTACGATAAAACAGTTCCTAACGCATATAAAATTCGCAACGAGCAATCAATGTGGGAAGTATGTAAACGGATGTCGGGCGGTTCATTAGACTGGCGTGAGGTTATGGAGAAAAATAGCATTACCAATCCGTTAGGGCAGGTAAAAGGTAAGGTGATTACATTTTGAGTAAAAACGAAATGCAAATCATTATACACAACAAGGAACAGGATAAATATTATTGGCCAGCAATTCAAGATGATGTAACACTGGAATATAACCGTAAAGGTGCACCGGGCAAACTTACCTTTAAAGTATTAAAAGATAACATTTTAAATTTCCATGAGGGTGATACTGTACAGGTAAATTACAATGGCGCAAATATTTTTTATGGTTATGTATTTATTAAGCGTCGTAATAAGGATGCTTCTATTGCTGTTACTGCTTATGACCAATTGCGGTACTTAAAAAATAAGGACATTTACATCATTATTGATTCTAAGGCAAGTGACATTATAAAACGTATGGCCGAAGATTTTCAATTGCAAATAGGTGAAATTGACGATACTGAATATGTCATTCCAAAGCATCGTTCCTCTAACGAATGTCTAATCGATACAATTCAAGATCTGCTTGATAAGACAATGGAAAACACGAAAAAAATGTTTGTTTTATTTGATGATCTTGGCAAGTTAATGCTTAAAGACATTGAAAAGATGAAGCTTGACTTGCTTATTGATGCGGAAACAGCTGAAGATTTTTCCTATGAATCCTCTATCGATAAAGATACCTATAACCGCGTGAAACTGTACTACGACAATAAAGAGACAGGTAAACGTGAGGTATGGATGGCATTGGATAGTGCAAATATGAAACGTTGGGGTGTATTGCAATTAACTGAATCGGTAAATGCAAAAAAGCCTCTTAATTTTGAACAAATGGCAGATTTAAAGTTAAAGTATTTTAATCGCATAAAAAGAACACTGACTATTCAAAATGCATTAGGAAATGTAAGAGTAAGAGGCGGAACAATGCTTTATGTAAATCTAAATTTGGGCGATATGAAACTTGCTAAACAAATTATTGTTGAAAATGTAAAACATAAATTCTCAAATAATCTTCATTTAATGGATTTAACCGTTAGAGGGGATGTGATAACCGGATGAGTACACAATTAGTTCAAACAATTCAAATGTTAGCTAAACAGACGCTAGATGCAAGCAAGCCAAGCGATTATGTATTAGGTGTGGTTGAAGCTGTTAATCCACTGACGATTCGAATTGAACAAAAAGAAAGCATTCCAGAGGAATTCTTAATTCTTACTGATGCGGTTAGAGATTATGAAGTTGATATCGAGGTAAATCACGTTACGGAAAATCGTGCTGGTGGCTCTGGTGACGCTGAATTTGCTTCACACAATCACGGTTATGTTGGTCGTAAAAAAATCAAAGTTTATAATAGCCTGCATGTTGGCGAACAGGTAATACTGATACAACAGGCAGGAGGGCAAGAGTTTATCGTCCTTAGTCGTGTATTTAATCACACGAATCTTAGTGGGCAATGGGGGTGATTTGATTGGCTTTATTACCAAATGCATTATTAAATGAAATACCCGAATTTAAAATCAAAACACAGCCTAATAAAACCTACAAAATGCTTATCGAGGATGAAGAGGTTCTAGGCGATACGGACGACTTGGAAGCCATAGAGCAAGCCTGCTATAAAGTTTTGAATACAGAACGATATCGATATGTAATTTATAGTTGGAATTACGGAGTTGAATTGCAGGATTTGTTTGGCAAACCAATACCTTATGTGTTTTCAGAACTTCCACGAAGAATTCGAGAAGCACTTATTCAAGATGATCGCGTGAGTGATGTTACAAATTTTGATTTATCCAATCAAAAAGGCAATGTATTAGCTAAATTCGAAGTCGTGACTGAAAAGGGAATAATTAAAATGGAGAAAGGAGTGCAAGTAATGTAATGTATGAAAATCAAACAGATGAAGTAATTTTAAAACGAATGCTGGAATCAGTTCCGGATTCACTCGATCAACGTGAAGGGAGTATTATTTTTGACTCTTGCAAGCCTGCTGCAATTGAAGTCATGTTGCTGTACTCTATGGCAGATTACTTCCTTAAAAATACTTTCGGCGATACTGCAGAACGTGAATATCTCATAGAACGTGCAAAAGAACGTGGCTTGTCTCCATTTCCTGCTACATATGCGAAATGTAAGGGAACATTTACTCCTGCAACTCTTGATATTCCCATTGGTACTAGATTTTCATATGATGATGTCAATTACGCGATTACTGAAAAAATCAGTGATGGCGTTTATTTTATGTCTTGTGAGACTCCTGGAACAGTAGGCAATAAGCCAACAGGTACGTTGATACCGATTGATTATGTGGCAGGCCTTCAAACCGCAGTATTATCAGAAGTAACGGTACCAGGTGAGAACGAAGAAGAAACTGAAACATTTAGAAAACGTTATTTAGATAGTTTTAATTCGCAGGCGTATGGTGGCAATATTGCTGATTACCGTGAGAAAGTAAATAAAATTCAAGGTGTAGGAGGAGTTAAAGTATATCCTGTATGGAATGGGGGCGGTACAGTTAAAATCACATTTATGACCAGTGAATTTAAGCCGCCAACTAATGAATTTGTGAATGAGGTGCAAACAAAGATCGATCCGATCATGAATTCTGGTCAGGGTGTTGGTATAGCACCGATAGGCCATCACGTTACGGTTGCAGGAGCTAGTAACTCGGCTATAGCAATTGGTTTGCATCTTACTTTTAGCGCAGGGACATATGACAGCTATAAAACAGCGATTGAGGAAGCTATAGATACATATTTTCTTGAGCTGAATAAGAACTGGCAAAGCACTCAGCATGCGGAGATTGGCAACGTTAGCAATGCAGGAATTGTTGTTCGCATATCTCAAATAGAAAGCAGGATACTTGATATATCAGGCATCGAGGATGTACAGCATACAACATTGAATTGTGTAGAAGAAAACCTTACGCTTGGGCTTAATGATTTAGCTGTAAGAGGTGAGGTTACAAATGGAAGCTGATATTCGTGACGTAAAAGTCGAGAGGTATTACCCCGATGTGCTGGCCAATTCAAAGGAGTTTAAGGCCTTAAGCAGTGCTGTTGACCCGGAATTAAAATTAAATTGGACAGCGCTATGGAAACAATTTTTAAATACTTTTGTATACTCTTTAGATGAAGATGGCGCAACACGCTGGGAATCAATGCTCAGGCTATATCCTACAAAGACGGATACTCTTGAAACCAGGCGTAAGGCAATACTTGCAAAGATAAACTCTATGCTGCCATACACTGAGCGAAGTTTACAATCCATGTTGGATGGGGTGTATGGTGTTGGAAAAATAAAAGTTAATATTGACTATAACAAATATAAGTTGTGGCTAGATGTTGCCCCAGATTTACTTTTAAAATCACCAGCAATTCGTCAATATACAAAAGTGATTGCGCCTGCAAATTTGACGATGAACGTCTCAAATACAATTGAATTCAAATTTGGATTGTATTATGGTGGCGTGGTTAAACAAACAAAACATGTGTCGATTTATCCAAATGGCGATTTTAACGTGGATATTGATCATTTATATTTTGTTGTTGCTGGTGTAGTAAGGCAAGCAAAACATTTTACATTAAGGAGTTGATTATAAAATGGCACAGTATCCAAAAATAACATTAACAAATAGCGGATTAAACATGATAGCTGAATCCCAGGGAGGGATAGAACTCATTTTTACAAAAATGATTATGGGTGACGGAGAACTTGCAAGCGGTGAAGATATAAAAGTGCTGACGGGTGTAAAAAATGCAATGCTAACAGTACCGTTGCAAGGTTTTCTAAATCAAGGGGAAGGTCAAGTAAGGCTTAGATTTACGGTCAGTAATGAAACATTAAATACAGGATTTTTTGCTAGAGAGATTGGTGTATATGCTAAATTAGGCAAATCTGGCACAGAGCAGTTATACGCTTATACTAATGCAGGAAATAAAACTGATTATATGCCCGATAAAAGCGTTCCACTTGATAGCCAGATTTTAGACCTATATATAATAGTAGGAAATGCAACTGGTGTATCGGCTGTATTAGATGGGAATGCATTGTATGCTACAGCGCTTGATCTAACCGAACACAACACCAGCGAAATAGCGCACGAAGATATACGAACAGCAATTGCCGAAGCAACAAAAAAAGCAGGGCTTCCAGTTGGCTATACCTATACAGTCGACTATATTGAACTACAGCCAGGGCAACTGGCACTGCTTGGCGGAAAATATCCCAAATCAACATATACTGACCTGTGGGCATGGGTACAAACTCATTCAAGTCTAATCAAAACCGAAACTGAATGGCAAGCAATGAAAACTGCATCTGGTGGTCGTGCAGTACCGTTCTATGCAGATGTTGATGAACAATATTTTAGGGTGCCGTTGAATACAGTTTGGGTAAAAGGTGCAAGTAGTG
>NZ_CBDNNH010000017.1:0-110609 GCF_965318445.1 Anaerosinus sp.
ATATAGGAGAGTACATATTATGGATGGAACAATTCGCAGTAATATAAAAATAGGTGCAAGTGTTATGGTAGTACAGAAACAGGATCAGAGAACAGGAAAGCTTACTCAGGGAATCGTTCAAAGGATACTTACAAATTCACCGAACCATCATCGCGGGATAAAAGTAATGCTTGAAGGTGGTATTGTTGGTCGGGTAAAAAGTATCCATTGATTTCGGTATAAAGGGGAAGTAATTGTATATGAATGTTCAGATATTTGGGACAGCAAAATGTTTTGATACAAAAAAGGCACAGCGTTATTTTAAGGAACGGAACGTTAAATTTCAATTCATCAACTTAAAGGAAAAAGCGATGAGTAAGGGGGAATTTAATAGTGTAAAGCAGGCAGTCGGTGGCCTGGATGCTATGATTAATGTGGAGTGTAAAGATCAAGATACGGTAGCATTAATCAAATATATTACCGAAGAAGCAAAAGTATTGGAAAATCAGCAGGTATTAAGGACTCCGATTGTTAGGAATGGCAGAATAGCGACCGTTGGCTATAGCCCGGAAGTATGGAAAGAATGGAACTGAAAATTCTGCCTAAACTTGGTGTGTCAAATTAATATTTCTGATTTTATATTTTTCGAAATATATGCTTCGCTTCCAACAGCAAAAATGCGATTTGGGAAAATTGCTTTAGATATAAGATAAGGCGTTAAGACTTTTTGGTCTTAGCGCCTTTTTCGTATGGAAAAAAGAACTATTTTGGTAAAATAGTTTAATGTAGAGATTCTTTTTTTATTAGAGAGATTAAACCTTCCGTTAATAATGTATTTAATAATGAAGCAAGACTTTCTGGCGAAATAGGCATCTTTTTATCGTACCAATTAACAAGAGATGAAATAATTGCGCCTAAAGAAAAATCGCATATAATATCAATTCGAGGGTCATTATTATCTAGATTAAATTTGTTAAATAATAATGGTTTAAGCGCATTTTTATATTTCGTTGAAAATGCAGGGTCACCGTTTGGACCAAGTAAAATACTCAAATAATATCCAAAATGCTCATAAGTTTCAGCTGCTTTGATAATATTATCTTTAGATTCTAAATTGTTGATTGCGATATCTAGATATGCAATCAGTTCATTAATAAGCTTATCTTCTGCATATTCTAGTAAATTATCAATATCAGTAAAATACTGATAAAAGGTACAACGATTATAGCCAGCTAAGTCTGTAATCATTTTTATTTTAATTTTAGAAAATGTGTTTTCGTTATATAATTTCCAAAAGGATTCTAATAAATTTGCTTTAGTTCTTTCACTGGTATCAGATTTTTTTTGCATATTTTATACCTCCATAAATCCAACATTTACGCTTATATCTGTCGGTTGATAAATAAAATTATCAATGTTAAAATTATTATACAACATGTTGTTGGATTTTCAAAGGCGAAGAAAAAGGGAGGATTATTATGAATTACTATAGAGATAATTGGTTCTATTTGACTATTATAGTTTTTATCGGTTTATCATTCTATATGGGCTTTTGGGGAGATGGACTGAGTTATATTCAAAAAATTCTCATGTTTAGCTTCATGTCATTGCTAGTTCATCAATATGAGGAGTATGTTTTACCAGGTGGTGCACCAATTATTATTAATAAGATTTTTTATGGAGAAAAAGAAAATTTCCGTCGTTATCCAGGAAATATGAAATCAATTATGATAGTAAATACATCAGCGTATGTTGTCTATATTTTAGCTATTATATTTCCAGAGCTTATATGGTTGGGGTTAGGAACAATATTTTTTAGTTTGTCACAATTTTTTGCTCATGGGATAAAAATAAATTACGGGATGAAATCTTGGTATAATCCAGGATTAGCAAGTGTTATTTTTCTTTTTATTCCAATAAGTATTCACTATATGGAGTTTGTTGTTAGAAACCAACTGGTAACAGGAATAGATTGGCTTTATGGAATTTTAATTTTTTTTGTAGCAAGTATTTTGACGATTATTTTCCCAGTTCAGAGATATAAAGAAGCTAATTCTCCCTATGAAGTGCCACAATGGCAGGTTGATGCTTTTGAGAAAGTAAAGAGGGTTGCTTCTTTGAAATGTAATAAAAAGTAATCATAGTTTTTTTAATTCATAAAGAGAAAGGGAGTATCATGAGAGTTATCATAAGACACTTTTACAATATTAGTGCATTTATTGGAGGAATTTGTGTTATTTTTGCTGTTGTTTTTTGGCAAGAATTAAGCCTGCTTCAAAGGCTTGCACTTTTAAATTTTGCAGTCATTAATTTTCATTTTTTTGAAGAGTTCGGATTTCCAGGTGGATTTCCAGCCTTTGCAAATACTATGTTTGCATGTAAACATAGCCCAGCCCCTGACCGTTATCCTCTAAATCAGTTATCTGCTTGTCTCACAAACTGGGGAACTGCGATTGTATTATATTTCCCCCCTATTTTCTTTCCAGATGTTATTTGGTTTGGGCTAGCTCCCATTCTTTTTGGTGGAGTAGCTCAACTTATTATGCATGGTTTATATAATAATCTCTTGTTAAAAAGATGTTATAATGCAGGGCTAATATCAACTCTATTTGGTCATTTTCCGATTGCGATTGTTTATATAAATTATATTGTGATGAATGATATGGCAACAATTTGGGACTGGATCATTGGTATAGCTATTATGGTTATTTGGTATGTTGTTATTGTTCGAGGAATATTTTTGAAGGGCTTTGGTGATATAAATTCACCTTATCCTTTTGAAAAAGTAGAGATGGAACGTTTTAAAAGATCAAAGTAATAGACGTTCTAATGTGGAAAATACAATTAAATAATTTATTTATATTTTTAACGAGCTTCATTTTTAAGAGGGCTGTTTTGTTTACATTGAGTAAATATACGAGTTTAGAATTCGCTTTAATATAAGATTGGGCGTTAAGGCTTTTTCTTCAAATATAACTAATTTAGGAATAAACATGATATTATCACCTTTACGATTATAGATAGAAAAGTAGCAGTAAAGTACATTTTTTTGAATCCATTATGATTTTTCTTAGTTTTATCATATAGTTTGAGGTTTATCCAAAGTTTAAAATTGTGTGAGATCTGCATTCCCTAGCGAAGATGCAATTTGCGAAAATTGTTTTAACTATATAGATTAGGTGTTAAGATCTTTAGTCTTAACACCTTTTTGTATTTTAGAAGAAAAATGTTATACAGAAAGAAAACGTGTGTATAGATGTGGAAGGTGATTCCTAATCATAAAATTATTGTGTATAATGCGGGAAAATATAATGATTAGTAATTAATAGAAAAGAGTTGCCTGATAGATTATAAAGCAATACAATGGAGGAAGTATTTTCTATATGGAAGATTATACGAGGAGGTTCGTTGATGTCATTGGGAAAATCGACAGTAATAATAAAGATAGGGGCTCTTTTACTAATAGGATTGTTCATTCTGATCATTTATGTTAGCAATCCAAAAATTTTTACTGGGTTGTGGCAAGTTCTGATTAGTGGGAATATGCAGGAAACGATAGAATATATTAAATCATTTGGCAGTTTGGCAATGATAGTTAGCTTTTTTTTAGGAGTGCTTGTAAATCTTATAGGTTTTCCACCAGCTGTTATTTTTTCGGCAGCAAATGCATTAGTTTTTGGTATATTTCAGGGAATATTGTTGTCTTGGATAGCTGAAACAGTAGGAGTTACTTTAAGTTTCTTACTATTAAGATTTCTATTTCGGGATGTAGCTGAAAAAATTATTGCTCAGCATGCTTCATTAAAAAGAATTGATTCGTTTAGTGGTAAAGATGGATTTAAAGTTATGTTGATTGCGCGAACCTTGCCGTATTTTCCATCAGGAGTTTTAAATGCTTTGGGAGCGGTAAGCCAGATTACATTATTTGATTATGTGTTATCTTCGCTAATTGGTAAATTGCCATCAACTGCTTTAGAAGCGATGATTGGGCATGATGCTTTAACAGCAGGAGAAAATCCGAAACGATTGCTGGTAGGGGTTAGTGTAACAGTTATTTTAATTGTTGGTTATTGGCTGTATAATAATCGAAAAAAGAAGGTTAAAGTGAAGTTCACTTCTTCTTGTAGAATTAGCAATATGAACGATGAAGAGAATTCAATTGCAATAGATGAAAAAGCAAAGCAAATAGAGGAAGACAAAGTAAAAAAACTATAGGCGGTATTTAGGACAGTCTAATTTTACATACACTTAAGCTCTCTTATTCCCATATACTATTTCACGATTAACTAGTGATTACTAAAGTGGGATGAGAGGGGACAAAATAAAATGAAGTGGTTGATTATTTTAGGATTTGCAGTATCATCTAGTATTGATAATTTAGGCGTAGGTTTATCTTATGGAATAAGGAACATTCGTATAAATTGGCTTTCTAATTTAATTATTGCTGCAATCTGTTTTATATTTAGTTATTTTGGGATTTTATTTGGTTTATGGATAGCTGATATATTGCCTGGTTCTTTGCCAGATATAGTTGCTGCATTTTTGTTGTTTGTCATTGGAATACGGATTATTTTAATGACTACTCCGAGAAAAAAGAAAAAACAAAATTTACAAATAGAAGAGAAGCAGGATGATAAAAGTTATTTTGAGCAAATTTTAAGTAAGCCGGAAATTGCCGATTTAGATAGGTCTAATGAGATAGGAATACTAGAGTCAATAATTTTAGGCTCAGCCTTATCGGCAAATGCTCTTACGAATGGATTAAGTGCTGGTTTAATTGGTTTATCGCCATTTGCGATATCGCTTACAGCAGCTGTCGGAAGTTTGCTTACGATTTCATTAGGAACTAATTTAGGAAAGAGAATGTCTGATGTTCATATTGGAAGATTTTCTTTAGGGGAGTTTGGAACATTAATTAGTGCACTGATTATCATTTTAATTGCTTTGGAAACTGTTTTTTACTAGATGTATGGTTCCAGGTTTGTTTATTGACAATGATCTTTACTATATCGTGAGAAGTTTAGTATAAGCTGGTTTTCATCAGTAAGCATGCAATAATAAAATGGGCTGTTACACTAAGAATTAGTACAACAGCCCCATTTTATTATTGATTCTATAACGGATATCTTTATCTATATTTTAAATAATCCAAAAATTTTTTTACTGCCAATGAGGCAGTTTTTTTATTGCATAGAGCAATTGCGATATTTCTATATGCAAGAATATCAAGTTTTTTAGAAGAAGTTTATAGGGAGTACGCTTTAATATTAATTGTGGTAGAATGCTGATTCCTACAACGCTTTTTGCAAAGGGCAATAGTTTCAATCCATCAGAGGTTAGTTTTATACCCAAGCGACTACGTTTGAGCTGTGATACGTTCCATTGGAGCGAATGAGCTACAGATGAAAAAACGGTCAACGAGTATAAGGTTAAAAGAAGCGGCAGCAGTTGGACAATGTAGCATTATATACTTATATGATAAATTTTTTAATAATTATGATAAAACGATTGCACAGATTTTGTTGAATGCGGAAGATATGGAAAATGAGGAGAAAAAGGAAAATTTAATTAATAGCTTAACGCATTACTTGAAATGAAAATTATTCCAGTTGCAAATGAAAATGATTCAGTAAGTTATATTGAAATTGAGCCAGAGGATAGCTTGTTTGGAGATAATGATATGCTTTCGGTTGTGGTTGCAGTACTGCGCAGGGCGAAAAAACTTATTATTTTATCTGATATCAATGGTTTTTATAATAATGATCCGCGCCTTTATCCAAAGGCAAAATTAATAGAATGCATCACAAAGATAGATGGAAATATCTTATCTCTAGCTGGAGATGCTAGTTCGCGGCGCGGTACAGGTGGCATGAAAACGAAAGTGCAAGCAGCGGAAATGGTAACTGTACCGGGAAGTTTTATAAATAAAATTATTTCAATATGGTATTTTAATGTATGTAACAAAAATGCAATTTTAGAAATTTGCTTAAAAGGTAAAGATAGGCGTTAAGAATTTTTGTCTTAACGCCTGTATAGTAACGATGAGTATATTAGTAAAGGCTGATAGAACATAAATTTAAAGCTTCTCGTTTCGATTACTAAAAATGTAATACATAATGCAAAGAATGATAGACAAAGTTGTTGCAATAGGGGATGCAAGCCCTATTTCGAACATTGTGACACCCTCTACTTTACTCATAAAATAAGAAAATGGGATACGAATTAAAAATGCGGCAAGCAGACCTTGTATCATGACAAACATTGTTCTGCCACAACCATTGAAATATCCCATAAAACAAAATAGGATCGAAACGAGAATGCAGTCAATAGCATACGATTTCATATAATCGGCACATGCTTCAATTACGTCATTGTCAGTTGAAAAAATTCCTGCTATCAAATTTCCATGGAAGAAAGCAATATAAAACATAATAAAGCCGAAAATTAGAGAAGTTGCCATGCCGTAAAACATAGCAAGCCTAGCTCGCTTTGGTTTTCTTGCTCCGATATTTTGCGCTGAAAATGCTGAAATGGCAGACATGTAGGCTATAGGAATCAACATGATAAAGATTACAATTTTTTCACTTACTCCTACGGCGGCTGATGCAACGAGACCTAGCACGTTTACAATTGCGGTAATAATCAAGAAAGAAAGATTGGTAAGTGCATCTTGTAGTGCTATTGGAGAACCAAGTAATAATATTTTTTTGGTTTCATTTTTATGAAAGCTAATATGCTTTTGGGAAAAATTAAAGGGGAGTTTTTTTCTTTTAATTATCATAATAGATAAAATAACACTTAGTGCTTGTGCAAGCACAGTAGCTATAGCGGCTCCGGCTGCATCAAGTTTAAAAAAACCAATTAAAAGTAAATCTCCTAAGATGTTTACTATGCATGCGATAATAACAAAAATTAATGGAAGTTTGGAATTGCCAAGGCCTCTAAAAATACCACTAATGACATTATACGCTACAATAAAAATTAAACCTGATGAGCAGATCATTGTATATTGAACAGTTTTTTCAAATGCTTCCATAGGTGTATTAAGAAGTGTGGCTAGAGGACGGGCGAAAATTAATAATAGTATAGTCAAGATTATTGCGATTGCTGTAAAAATACAAATGGATGCTCCCATCGTTTTTGCAGCGCGAGATTTATTTTGAGCACCTATTTTTTGCCCCAGCAACACAGTAGTACCCATTGTTAAACCTGTGATAATTCCTGTAATAGTTTGCATAATTTGACCGCCAGTAGCAACTGCAGACACGCCAGAAGCATCGCCAAACTGGCCTACAATTATTAAATCAACAGCGCCATACATAGCTTGAAGAAATATGGCGCACAAAATCGGTAAAGAAAATTTAAGCAAAGGTACAAGAATAGCACCTTCAGTAAAAGTATTTTTTTGCTCCATTTTTTATCCTCCTAAAATAAAAAAAGCCGGATAAAATACCGGGCGATCCCCCGACATCTTATCCGACTGTTGTAATTGCGATTACAAGCCTCCGATGAACGTAAGAAATAGTATCATAATAAAATTTAGTTGTCAACTATAGCTTTGTTTTGTTAATTACAATGCGATATAGGTTTGGCAATAAAATAAAATTGATATTTTTTAGCGTAAAATACCATTAAATAAATATTAAGTACAAATTATGACAAAATTTTTAATTTAAAAGGAGTATATTGAAGTTGTAGCAAAATATTTCTTAGGGAGGCAAAAAAATGAAGAAAACGAAAAAACTGGTTTCATTTATCCTTGTATTTGCCATGGCGATAGGCATTGCCACTTGTACACAGGCAGCATCTCGTGAAGAAATCGCTAATATTCATGTATCAAAAGCCGGAGATTTTAAGTATTGGGCGGATAATTCTCCAGCAAAGCAGACTCTTGTTAACTATGTTAAAGATGTTACAAACAAAAAAAGTGCTAATTTTATTCCTGTTGAAGACAGAATTGCAGTATTCGATTTGGATGGTACACTAATCTGTGAAACTACACCATCTTATTTTGAATGGATGATGTACTTGGACCGTGTATTAGATGATCCTACATATAATGCTTCTCAGGAAGATAAAGATTATGCTAAAGTTGTAAAAGCTGCAATTGATGCAAGACATCTTCCAGAAGATATGGAACTTAAAGAAGCTATTGCACAATCAAAAGCATTTGCAGGAATGACTTTCCCCGAATATGAAAATTATGTGAAAAAATTCATGGAAACTCCTGCTGAAGGATTGACCAATTTAAAACGTGGAGAATCTTTCTATTTACCAATGGTAGAAGTTGTTTCCTATCTCCAGGCAAACGACTTCACTGTTTATATCGTATCTGGTAGTGATAGACCTGCGTTACGTATTTTAGTTGATGGTATTATGAAGATTGCGCCAAATAATGTAATTGGAACGGATGCTGATATTCTTGCATCTCATCAAAATGGAAAAGATGGACTTGATTATGTTTATGCAAAAGACGATCAAATTATCCGTGGTGAGTTCTTACGCAAAAATGTAAAAATGAATAAAGTCTCTAATATTGCACAAGAAATTGGTAAACAGCCAGTATTAGCATTTGGTAATAGCAGTGGTGATGCTAGTATGTTCCAATATACGATAATAAACAATAAATATAAGAGTGCTGCATTTACACTTCTTTGTGATGATCTTGATCGCGAACTTGGCAACCAAAAGAAAGCTGATTCAATGGCAAAGAGTGCAAAGGAAAATGGATGGGTAGCTATTTCTATGAAAAATGACTTCAAAACAATTTATGGACCTGAAGTTAAAAGAGCTGCTGCTCAATAATAAAAATAAAAAGGTGATAAATCTTAGTAGAAAAGAGAACTTATTCTGAATTTGAGAAGGTTGAGTTCGATAAAATATCCTGTTCTTGTATGAGAACAGGATATTTTATTTGCTGTAGAAATAATATTTTTATTTTTATTTTAATTTTTAATAAAGAAATATTTATTATGTATGTAAATGAATAAGTTAAGTTCGTCTTAATGAAGATCAACGGTACTTTATTCAAAAATTACTCTAAACTTTTTGATTTTTTCCGTAAATAGCATGATAGGTTGTGTATACTTGATCATCTTTAGAGAACGTATCTTCATAATAAGTGAGCATATCTGTCATAACTTTTTTATTAACAAGAACATGGTCTGCTTGTGAAGAATTATTTGCACCAATTTTTTTTATGCTTCGTAAAAAATCTTTAGGAGAAGGAAAATATTCTGTATAGAATTTTTCTTGATGCGTGGAAATGAAACCTATGCTAGTGGAAATATTAATGAGTTCATTCATTTTGGAAAAAGAAGGTCCGATAATATAGTTTTGTTTTATCTGATTTTTTTGATATGCATAGGTAAAAGATTGACTGAGCTCGATAAAAGTTTTAGGCCCAAAGGTAGAATAGATTAAGTACCCATTGGGATTTAAACATTCGAAAAAACGTTGAAATGTTTGATTATAATCTGAAAACCATTGAAAAACTGCGTTAGAGATAATTAGATCATATTTTTTATCGGTTGAAATTTTTTCGCCATCTAAAATAGCGTAAGTAATATTTTGATAGTTAGATAATTTGTATTTGGCTGATTCAAGCATATCGGGAGAAATATCTGTGGCTAAAATATTCGCATCTGGAAATTTATCAGCAAGAATTTTTGTTAAATATCCAGTTCCACACCCAATTTCTAAAATTTCGTAATTTGATTTCTCTTCTAACAAATCATTTAGGACCAATGCCATTTTCTTTTGTACTTTTGCATATTCATCATATTCTTTAGCAGCTTTTGAAAAATGTTTGGTAATGATATTTTTGTTTAACATTTAAACATCCTCCTTGCCTTGCGAAAAAAATATTTTCTCGCAAGCTTTTTGCTGTGTCAGAAATGGAATATGACCGCAAGTGGGTAGTAAGGTAAGCTCAGCATTAAATAAATGTTCATATAAATATTTACCTGCGTCGACAGGACATATTTTATCAGAGGTTCCGTGAATAATTTGCATAGGGATTTTTATCTCCTTTAAAATATTCCGTAAATCTTTTTGCAATAAATATTGTAAATTTTCTTGTAGGTTATCTATATTGCTTACGAGCATTGCTGGGGATTGCTTTTGGATAAATTCTTGTTGAAAAGATTGTTCTTCGATCGAAAACATTAACTTATAAAATTCTTTTTGTGCAGCGATGGAATTTCTATGTATTTTTCTAGACAAGTTTTTTACGATAATTTCATTTAGGCCACAAGGATATGTTTCGTCTTGAACAAATTTTGCAGTTGATGATATTAGAATAAGCTTTTTTATTTTTCTTGGATGTTGATGCGCAAGTTCTAAAGCGAACATCCCTCCTAGAGACCAACCAATTAATGTTAGCGGATGAGAAGATTTTTTGTAAAGATGATAAAGCTGATGTTCTAAGTCGGAAAAACTTTTGTGCAAAGAGACATCATAAAAATTACTATTTTGTCTTAAGTTAAGCTTAGACCAGATTGTTTGATTCGTTGCCCAACCATTAATAAATAAAACCATAGAAATCCTCCACAAAAATACAATTTATTAGTTAACTTATTTTAAATCGTAGTTAACGAAAAGATTGTATCATTTTATTATGCGAGATGCAATGCAGGGAGCTTTACATTTTGATATAAAATTTTAAAATTATTTTAGATAATTAAAAGGAGATGGCTAAATGAAAGTTAGACCAAAATTTGCAGCGGTATTGATTGGGGTGATGATAGCAATATATGGGCATATTGCTTATGGTGCTGAATTAAATCAACTTGTTAATTCTACAGCTAGCATGATTTGATAAAAGCAGAAAAGAAATAGTTCCTGCAATTTATGAAACTTCGGGGTAATGTTTTTGGTGAAAAAAGATAAGAAAGAAGGTTATTGTAATATAGATGGAACAGGTGTATTACCAATAGAATTTGATGAAGTTCCAGATGGTTATAATGGTTTTATTTCTGCAAAGAAAGATAATAAATGGGGATTTATAGATAAGACAGGAAATATGGTTATAGAACCACAGTATGAAGAAGTAGGTCGTTTTTTTAATAAGTAATGAAAAATCCCATAGAAATAATAGGTTGAATTCAGTATGCTTATTATAGAGGATAGTAAAAAAGTTATGATAAAATAGTAAAATCCGTTAAGATGAAACTCTTAACGGATTTTACTATTTTGGAGAATATTTAAAATGAAACAAGAGGTTGGGGAATTTTAATCGACCTAATACTAAAAACATTATTAAAAATAATCCGAGAAGTACGGAGTTTGCTGTTCTATTGCATCTTCTAGCATATCTATTGTTTGAGGCGTACACTCGATTCGACCAATTTTGTGCAGATAATCTGGTCGTTTATATCCTAACAGCATAGTTGTTAAAGTTTGAATATCAATTTTATCATGACACTTTTTCAATGAACGACGAGTAGATCCCTTACCATTTTTTGAAATTTTAAGTGTGAAGGTTCCTTGATTCCATGAAAGCAATGGATCGTGTAGTGTAAAAGTCCATTCTCTATCTATAATGGAGGTTTTGAAGGGATAAAGTTGAATGAATTGTTCAAAGTCAACGATTCTTGCCATAAAATAAGGAGAAATCGTTTCCTTGATATTTGCATCTTCTAACAAAAAAGCTAAAGGCTCATCTGTAAAGGTGTTTCCTATAACTTTAGAAATCATTGAGAAATGTGCACCAATAAAATTCCACAAACCTAATCGAGCATCTTCATTTAGAAAAATAATATCTTTGATATGAAATATATCATCGGCAATCCAATAGATTACATACCCGTCTGGTTTTTCATCTTCATTATAGTATATTGCTGCCATTAAGTCGTCAGAATCCCATAACCAATACTCATTCCAGGCGAGGTCGTCTCTTAATAAAGCGCCGTGAGTTTGATAAGCAAATCTATGATAAGCTTCTTTTAAGCTGTCGCTATCTGTGGATACACGACGGACATCTCCGCCGACTTGTTGTCTTTTGGGAAGCTGGTAATCGCAGATTTCATAAGTGATTTTATCAGAGATAATTTCCCAGCCTTTTCTTCGATAATATGGGATAGAATATGGATATAAATAAGAAATAAATTGTTTTTTATTTCTCATTTCATTTAAGACTTGATATAACAATTTATGCATTAAGCCTTGATTAGAATATTCAGGATAAGTCCCCACGCCTGTTAATCCACCCATATCATAAGTGCGATTAAAAATACGAACTTTCATAGGATATACCGCGACTTGGGAGATGAGGGTATCTCTATCAAACCAGCCTAAAACATTTGCTTTTTCCAATGTGGGAAATTTGGCCAGTTGTATGTCCTTTTCCTCCCAGCCTATTTTATTAAGATCATTTTCTGTAACTTGAAAAACATATCGTAGTAATTGGTTGTATTGTTCAAGATGTTCGATACTGACCTTTTTCATTTTTAAATTTTTTTTCTTCATTCTATTACTCCTATGATAAAATACATGAAATACTTTAATAGTATTTCACAGCAATATTAAAATAAAACTTTATCTTACGATAAAGTTTTATTTTAAAAAGTAACTACTATAGAGCATGGAATTATCAAACTAAAAAGGCTTCGGAGAAAAATTAAGACTATAGATTTTTTAAGAAACTTTTATAGAGGAGAATGATTACCGATTATCGAAATGGATAATCAATATAAAAACGACTAATTACAACAAATTTCTACATTTTTATTAAGGGAATAGAATAAATGTACGATAATTAAGTGGGGGGAAAATATGATAGTAGCAAGCAATAAAGGAAAAAGTTTGATTCTCTAATTCTAATTTAAATTAGATATTATTTTCTTAGTAAAATGAAGTTTGGTGAAAGCTATATCTAGCTAAATTTTGCTTTAATGGAAGGAGTGTAAAATTTGAATATTGGTTTTAAAAATAATGGGGGCTTTTTACACGATTTTTTTTGCAAGATAAATTTTTATTTTGAGAGCTTTAAATTTATAGAAAAGATTTTTTTTATCTTATTAGGATTAAGTATATGGACAATTTATATAAATGAGAATTATCAATTATTTAGAGTGCAGAGTGAAATTTTATTAACAATTGCTTTAACGATAATTTGTAGCGTGATATTTTATTTTGTAACGGCCCGTTATCCAGAGTGGAGAAAACATAACCAGTTGAGAAACAGTTATGCAGTTCATCTATTCTCTGAATTGGCTGATTTTTTGCTAGAATGTGAGGAAAGGCAAAGTAAAATTATTGAATTGAATCAAAAATATAACGTAATAGAGGATATGCCATGTTGTAAGGGAAATTCGATAAATGACATTATTTTGTATGCAATAAAGTATGAAAGCTTATTTTTAGAAAAATGTGACTGGAGTTTAATGAACAAGTTAAATTTTAATACTGGAGAGAGTGCCGAAAATTTTGCAGGAAAATTTTCTAATTTGTATAAAAAGATAAAATGGGCACCTATTGATATAGTTATTTATAGATTCTTGGAAGCAAAGGATATATTAATTATTAATAGTATTTTTGAAGAAGATGAAATTACTTTAATTAAGTATTTAGGGGAAAGATTTTCTTCATGCAAAGAGGAGTTTAAAATTTTAGATATTGATATAGCGAAAAATATCAAGACTAATATAGGAGAAGAATATCGTTCCTTTATTGAGGCAATTGACATAGTAAGAAATATTCGAGGATTTGAGCAACATATCTTACGAAGTCTTGAAGAAAAACGTAAGCAGAAATAATTTATACTAGAAAAAGTTTGTGGTGTTTTAATAATCGAAATTGTTTAATTATATGCGATATATTAAGAATCGAAATTGTTTAATTATATGCGATATATTAAGAATAAAAAATAAAAGGGAGCGTTTAAATGGAAGAAAAATATTGTCAAAGTTGTGGTATGCCAATGGGGAATACAGAAGAAATGTATGGTACGGAAGCTGATGGAGGTAAAAGTAAAGAGTATTGTAAATATTGCTATGAAAATGGAAAATTTGTCGCTAATTGCTCTATGGAAGAAATGATAGAATTTTGTGTTCCGCATATGGTAGCTGCACATAAAGAAATATCTGAAGATTCAGCTAGAAAAATGATGGGCGAATATTTCCCAAAATTAAAACGTTGGCAAAAAGATAATAGCTAATATTAACCATAGAAAGTAGTAAAACCTAACAATTTGAATATTGTTAGGTTTTCTACTTTAGGCTATATTTAAAATAAAATATTCAACAATAGAATTTGTAGAGCATTTCATTCTATACAAGACCTGTATAAGATAACGAGAGTAATTATTGGGAATTAAAGATATTAAAGGGAGTGCCAAAACATTTTAGTATTTATTGACGATTGGATGTAATTATGCGATTTTAGCATTTTAAAGATATTAGATCACTGTATATTTAAAAGGGGATTTGTACATGCGAGCAGTAGTAACTAGAGTAAAAAGTGCATCAGTTCTGATTGAGGGGGAAGTGAACGGCAGTATTGGACAAGGGTTTCTTGTCCTTTTAGGAATTGCGCCTGAGGATACAGAATTTGAGGCAGTCAAACTGGCAGATAAAATTTGTGGAGCACGCGTTTTTGAAGATGAAAACGGAAAGATGAATTTGAATCTAGAAACAGTAGGCGGACAACTTCTAGTTGTATCACAGTTTACGTTGTTTGCAGATTTAAAAAGTAGACGTCCGGGCTTTTCAAATGCGGCAAAACCATCAATTGCAATTCCATTGTATGAAAAGTTTATGGAGGAGTGTAGAAATCGTGGCTTTAGCGTAGAACACGGTGAGTTTGGAGCGGATATGCAAGTTGTATCAATCAACGATGGTCCAGTGACGTTACTTTTTGATACAGTGGAACTATAGTCAAGATGAGAATGAAAATTTTCTTACCTAGGGATTTAGCTGATCTTAATTGATAGAGCAGGTTAATTATCGGATAAAATCGTTTAAAGGAAAAGACTGGTAAATTTCACATCGTTTACTAGCCTTTTCCTTTTTATTTTTGTAATAATTATTTAAATTTTATGTATTGCTTTACGGAATAAATTATAACTAAAGACTAACTGATTTTAACAAAACTATTTTTTTCAATTTTGTAGTCACCATCATTAAATTTAAAACTATTTAGATTTTCGCCATAAGACCAGTTGGCTATAGTTAAGCTGTTGTTTATATTTGCTACTGTATCTTGATATGAAATTACCAAATCATCGGTGCTTTTTAGAATTGTATATTTTGCCATATCAAAGAAATCATTAAATTTGACTATATCTGAATTAGTACTGCCAATAATCTGATCATTCCCAAAATTGATATCAAAGACATAAGTATTTTTCCCTGCATTACCGAACAATAAGTCATTACCAAAACCGGAATATAAAACATTATCATTTATAGAGCCCACTAAGATACTGCCATTATACAATTTATTATTCTCTGCTTTTATATCTCCGCTACCGGCAACAACATTATATAAAGTATCGTCAACATAGGCTTTACCATTTGTAAAGGAAAATAATAACTGATTGCTATTGTTTGCAAAACTATCAAATGCATTCTTGAATGTTACACTTGCATTTTTGTTTCCTAAAGTATCTGTCATGATAATGTCACTTCCTGATTGACTCCACTTCATGTCTTGATATTTAATTTCATCAGCGAAATTAAATAATACGGTAGAATTTTCAGCGAGTTTTCCACCGAAAAATACAGAGTCATTACCGAAATTGGTGTAGTTCCGTTCCCATTTGATTTGCATTTGCCCGGCAGCTTTATCATTAATAATAAATGTGTCGTCACCAGCATTCCCACAAAGAATATCGTTGCCATTCTGCCAAACTAAAATATCATCACCGTCACCGCCGAATAATAAGTCATTACCAGAGCCGCCAATTAAAATGTCATTGCCAGCACCGCCATACAAGATATTATTTCCTGCGATACCATATAAAGTATCATTTCCTGCTTCGCCTGCTAAATAATCATCGCCTGATCCACCATAAATAGTATCATTACCTAAACCACCAGCTAAAATATTACCGCCTGATCCAGCATAAATAGTATCATTCCCATCACCAGCGATAACTATAGTTGCTTCATTGCCTGTTTCTATACAATTGGATTCATTACTTCCGAACATAGTTGCTTCTGGTAATCCTAAAGATGAGCCAGACCATGCCTGTTCAGGATATAGGGGATTATATTTTACGATATCACCTGACCATAAGGTAATGGATTGTTCAGGTTCATGTCTATCGAATCTCGTAATACTGATATTATCTAATCCAGATAATAATCCGAGTAAAGTGTCTGGCATCTTGTCCGGTGTTGTTAAATTCATTGATTGTAATTTTTTAAGATTTTCATAGCGTTCATCCATTAAATGTTCTCTTGCAGTTAATAAATACGGAACTTCTATACTGATTCCAACATGGCCATCTTTTTTTGCATCTTCATCATAGTTTATAAATCCAACCGGATCACCGATTGTAATTAAATTTATTATATTGCTAAAATCATTTGCAGAGAATGTCTCAACAATGGCTTTTGACATATCAATTCGTTTAGCTAAACTTTTATCTGCTAAACTCATCGTTGTTCCGCTGGGCAAAAAGATTGTTTCGCCTGCAATCAATTGCTGCTGTGCGTACATCTTAAGTTGTCTTAGCATACCTGGCCCGGCTTCAGCTAAAGTTGGCAATGCAATTCCAGTATCAATATAATACATTCCTGACATCATTTGGGCTAATCCTCCCCCCAATGAATGACCAGCTACAGATATACTATATTCTGGGCCAAAATCATTTTGCAGTTGTTTCATTATCTCTTTAAATTCTTTATAGCCTTCACGCATTTGAGGTGGAATAACACCTAACCCAATTTCTAAATCAGCCACTCCATCTTTACTAAGAAAAACTGAGCCAGACTCTTTATCTGCTTGGGTTCCTTCTAAAGTTATTGCTATTTGCTTACTTCCTTCATCTATATAGATACGACTATTATACCCATGTAAAGTAGTAGTATCTTTATATAGAGACCATTTGTTTAGCATTTCTGAATTTGTACTTAAACGGTTTTTATAAATTAGCCAAGATAAATCACCTATAGAAGTTCCTGTTTTAAAATTACTATGAATTGTTACATTGTCACTTGCAGAAATTGCATTTCCCTGCCTTTCCATAGTTTCTATCTCTGATCTACTTGGAAATATATTGATGATATTTGTAAGTGAATCAATTTTTAAACCGATAAGTCCACGTAAAAAATCTGCACCTTTACTTATAAGATTACTTTTTCTTTCTTCAATTGATTTTTGCCCTGCGATTGTACCATTTTGCTTATCTACCCCACTTAATAAGCTTGACAAATGTCTTCCGCGATCTGTACTTGCCATTGGTGTATCAGTATTCTCTAATGACTCACTGTTCCACCCTTTTTTCAATTTTTCAATTAAATCCATTTTACCTAAATCCTCCTCCGTTATTTTGCCTAGATTATTTATTAATAAAATTACGGGTGTAATTCTATTAACGTATGGTGTTTTCTATATATTTAACATTGCGAAAATATATTTATTGTACAGTTCGTAAAAATAATTGTGATTGAAGTAAGTAGAAGTTATCAAAAGGTATTTATGGGTAAGTTAATGAATTATATGATAAAAATATTATCTAGTGAATACCTAGTCGCATAAAAACAAAAGACTATGAAGTGATGAGGGATAATTCGACTAATTTCGACAAATTCCTGCAAAAGTAAGAATCTTTTAATATCAAAAATGCTACTAAATCGTAAATGATTCAATAGCATTTTTGATGGAGTTTCAAACATGTACTTTGACGTCAGCTTAGTAATGGATTCATCTAATGTCAAAGGTAAAGTAGCGGTATATTCTTTAAGAAAGAGCAAATAAAAATTTTATAAAAAGCTTCTTAGATTTTAGATGAAAAAACTGAGTTACTTTACTATACTGTAAATAAGTTATTATAAAAAATTTAATAGTAAAAATAGTTTAATACGATTCAATAAAAAGAAAGTTCTATAGAAAATAGATTATGATAAATACAATGGGGGTATTTTTATGATAGATTAAAGTGATAAATTTCGTTGTGGTAAAATTTTACATGGGACGGGTGATGGTATTATACAGATGTGTATGGAGTGATTTCAGATACGCCAATTTTTATTAAAATCAATTATTCGGTAAGGGAATATTTTGCAGTGGGGAAAATGCTGATGTTGAATTTGTATAATGAAGGTAAATTTTTGTAAGAGAATAAAATATGGGGGTTGGAATGATGGAGTGTACAGCAATTATCGTTATTGATATGCAGACAAGTTTAGTGGAAGGTAATCCATATCATAGGGATATATTAATTGAAAATATACGGAGTCTAATTGATATGGGAAGAAAAAAGAATTTTGCGGTAATTTATATTCGACATCATGGAAAATCGAGTGGATTGGTGAAAAATTCAGATGGTTGGCAGATTTATAAGGCGCTTACTCCGCAAAAAGATGAAAAAATATTTGATAAGCAATATAATAGTGCATTTAAAAATACTGGATTAAAGCAATATTTAGAAGAGAAGAAAATTAAAAATCTAATTCTTGTTGGGATGCAAACAGAATATTGTATAGATGTTACGTGTAAAGTTGCTTTTGAATATGGATTTAAAATTGTAATTCCAGAGGATGCAATTAGTACATATGATAATTCTTGGTTAAGTGGAAAACAATTGAATGAATATTATACGCAACGTATATGGAATCATTGCTTTGCAAATGTATTATCCACGCAAGAAATTTTGAAATCTGCTGAAAAGTTATTTATCAAATAGGAATTTTTCAGTGGGGCATTTTAGGTGAATACAAATGATTTTGAGTGTAAGCAGAAGAACAGATATTCCAAATTATTATAGTGATTGGTTTTATCGTCGATTGCAAGAGGGATTTGTTCATGTTCGTAATCCGATGAATTTTCAACAAGTGAGTAAAATTCCCATAACATCTGATGTTGTTGATTGTATTGTCTTTTGGACAAAAAATCCGGAACCAATGCTATCTAGATTGTATGAGTTAAACGGTTATCCTTATTATTTTCAATTTACGTTGAATGCTTATGGAAAAGATATTGAACCAATGCTGCCAAGTAAGGGGAAAGTTCTTATTAATACATTTAAACACTTATCAAAGATGATTGGGCGAGAAAAAGTGATTTGGCGATATGATCCAATACTTATTAATGATAAGTACACCGCAGAATATCATTTTAGGTACTTTGAAAAGTTAGCAGAAAAACTATGCAGGTTTACTGAGTGCTGCACAATAAGTTTTCTTGATTTTTATCGATGTATGAAAAAGCAAATGGAGAAATTAGGAGTCAAAATACTCAGTGAAAATGAGCAAAAAGAAATTGCTTTTACCCTTGCAGAGGTTGCTATGCGGTATCAAATAAAAATGAATGTTTGTACAGAAGCATTTGATTTATCAGAGCAGAAAATAATGCCTGCGCATTGTATCGATAAAGATTTAATTGAAAGAATTACTGGATATAAATTAAAAAGTAAAAAAGATAGATACCAAAGAAAAGAATGTGGATGTATAAGTAGTATTGATATTGGTATGTACGATACTTGTATCAATAGTTGTACATATTGTTATGCAAATCATCATCAAGATATTGAAAGCAAAATGAGGTTGCATGATCCATACTCTTCATTATTATATGGTTATTTAGTAAAGGGGGATAGAGTTTCTGATCGATTAGTAAAATCTCTGCGCAACATAGATATAGAATTATTTTCGAATTAAATAAAAATATTTCTATAACGTATGATTCAAATGAAGATAGGATAATATTATATAAAATAAGGATTTTATATAATAAATGACGAGTTTTAGCGATCGTTTTGCTGAGATTAAAATGAAGTTTACCTTATTTTGATTCCGGTAGTATTAAAACTATTTTTGAAAACACTTTGTTTATGATATAATAGCGGTTATGTAAAAACGTAATTTGTTCGTGTTAGGTTTTTATTGAATCAGTATGGATATAGAAAGGGTTGAAGAGGGATTTATGGAATTATTGGATTCTTTTGTAAATAGTATCAATGATATTATATGGTCATATATTTTGATTTTTATGTTGTTGGTACTAGGTGCATATTTTTCATTTGCAACGAAATTTGTGCAAATACGAATGATTGGAGAAATGTTTCGCTTACTTACACAAGGAGTTGGCAGTAAGGTTGGAGAAAATAGAGTTTCTTCATTTCAGGCTTTTTGTATTAGTACGGCGTCACGTGTTGGTGTAGGAAATATTGCTGGGGTTGCAATAGCAATCGTTAGTGGCGGTCCGGGTGCGATTCTTTGGATGTGGATTATTGCAATGATTGGTTCGGCAACTGGTTTTATCGAAAGTACATTAGCACAAGTTTATAAGATTAATGATGGTAAGGGTGGATATCGTGGTGGTCCGGCGTATTATATTAAAAATGCACTTGGACAGCGTGGGATTGCGATATTTTTTGCCGTGCTGATTAGTATTACGTTTGGATTGATTTTTAATTCTGTACAAGCTAATACGATTACGCTTGCCGTTCAATCGGCATTTGGTATTGAGCGGATGATGATGGGGATTGGTTTGGCAATTTTAACGGCCATCGTTATTTTTGGTGGTGTTACGCGAATTGCAAAAGTAACTGAGTGGTTAGTACCGATTATGGCGAGCATTTATATTTTAGTTGCTTTGTATATTATTGTTACGAATTTATCGATGTTGCCACTTGTCTTTGAAGAGATTTTCTCAACTGCATTTAGTGCGGATGCTGCATTAGGTGGTGGACTTGGAGCTGCAATGATGGCAGGTATTAAACGCGGCCTTTTTTCTAATGAAGCTGGGATGGGGTCAGTACCGAATGCAGCAGCGACAGCAGATGTTTCTCATCCAGTGCAGCAGGGCTTGATTCAAGCTTTGGGAGTATTTGTTGATACGTTAATCGTATGCTCATCTTCCGCGTTTATTGTTTTGTTAACTGTCGATTATAATATGACAAATTTAACAGGAATTGAGTTAGTACAAGCTTCGTTAGCTTCACATATCGGTGCATTTGCACCAAGCTTATTGGCGATTTTCGTATTGTTGTTTGCCTTTAGTTCTATTATTGGAAACTATTATTATGGAGAAAGTAATATTGAATTTCTACATTCTAGCCCAATTTGGTTAATGATTTTTCGGATCGCTGTAGTGGGGATGGTTTTATTTGGTTCAGTTGCGAAGATTTCGTTGGTGTGGGATCTGGCAGATTTATTTATGGGTCTTATGGCGATTACTAATTTAATTGCTATAGCTTTTTTAGCGAAGTATGCTTTAATTGCATTGAAAGATTATACAGCGCAAAAACGTAAAGGAATAAAAGAGCCTGTTTTTGACGCGGAGATTTTACCAAGTCAAAAAGGGATAGAAGTTTGGCACGATAAAGAATAAAAAAAAATCCAAGTGGTTTAATAAGCTGCTTGGATTTTTTTATTTTGAGAGTTGATAAAGTAAACTTTCTAAAAAATAAACTTATCCACAATAAATTGTTCTTATTTACTTATATTTTGTGGATAAGTTATAGTTAATTAAATAAATTATTGGGACGCAAATATTATTACGTTGTATTTTTGAATAAATTTTGATAGTCTAAATAGAAAAGCTTAGTAATAATATGCAATGGATATACGTTATTTAGATGAATGGAGTGTAATTTGAATGAGAGATACAAAGCAGTTAATTGTAGGACTTAATTTAAAGAAACATCCAGAGGGCGGTTGGTTTTCTCGAGTATATAGTGCTCCAAAGCGTTTGCAAGATGTTGATAGAGCAATATCAGGGAGCATTTATTTTTTATTAGACCGAGAAGAAGTTTCACATTTCCATCAAATTGATTGTGACGAAATTTGGTATTACCATGAAGGCTGCGGGTTAAAGGTATATTTGATTTATCCAGATGGACGATTGCAAGAAGAGGTTTTGGGAATAGATTTTACTAAGGGAGAAAAACCAATGGTGATTATACCTAAAGGAGCTATTTTTGCTGCGGAAAATATAAAGAGGGATGAATTTACTTTAATTAGTTGTGTAACGACGCCACAATTTACTTTTGATGGATTTAAACTTTTTACACAAGATGAATTACTTAAAAAATATCCGGAGTATCGTAGCATAATAGAAAAAATGGCTTTTGCTAAAATAGCCGAATAAAAAACTCTACAAAGGATACGTCCTTTGTAGAGTTTCTATTTAAATAGATATCGTTTCTTTGTAATTGATGAGTGTAGTGTTAAATCCATTTGACTGCATTTTTTCTTGCCATTCTGCTGGATTTGCTTGTATATCTTCAAATGTATCATAATGTATTGGTATATACTGTTTAGCTTTGATTTTTTTGGCGACGATAATAGATTCATCAATGTCGGTGGTATAAATACCGCCAATTGGAAGAGCTGCAATGGCAATTGTATGTGTATCGCCAATCGTTTTCATTTCATCAAATAAATATGTGTCGCCTAGGTGATAAAGTGTTTTGCCGTTCATTGTAAGAAGTATGCCTGTCGGTGGAGCAGTATCTTTGAGATTATTTATAATATCGACTTTATCCCCATGAATTGCTGGGGTTAATTCTATTTCGCCCCAAGCAAGTTGCGTTCTTACGCCTATTTGTGCAGAAATTGTGGATACACTATGATCGCTTAGTAGAAAATGATTACATAGTTGACGGCTGGCGACGATTGGGCAATGATTATTTTTGGCAATTGTGATACTATCTCCGATATGATCATGATGTCCATGGCTTACGATGACAGCATCAACGTTTATTGATTTTGGATCAATGTCAATGAGGGGATTTTTACTTAAATATGGATCAATAATTACAGAATAATTTTTTGACTGAACAAGTAGGCTGGCATGTCCTAGATATGTAATTTTCATAAATACCTCCGTTGCGTTTTCTTTCATTGCTATTTTAGGTGATTTTGCAATAAAAAGCAAAAGAAAGTTTGAATTGGAATATAAAGGTAGCCTATAGGAGAGACACTAAAAACTGTCGCCTATAGGCTACCTTTTAATTTGAAGTATTTTTTTTAGAATATATTTTAGCTTAATATCCAAGTGACAAAATAGATTACAATTGGAATCGTAATTAAAAAAATCCCGATTAAATCTATAATAAAGCCAGTAGAAATCATTTTTGTAATAGGTACATAGCCGCTAGCATATACGATTGCATTTGGTGGAGTAGAAACTGGAAGCATAAAGCCGAGTGACGCAGATAACGCAATTGCAACGGCTACTGGTGTAGGATCAAAACCAGCAGAAAGAGCCGCTGTAATTCCAAGGGGGCCAACCATATTGGTTGCGGCTGTATGCGAAGTTAGTTCAGACATGATTAATGCAAGTAAAGAAAACACGGTAACTATCATAAGTAAATTTGGCTCGCCTAAAGAATTGGCAATGCCATCGCCAATCCATTTTGATAAGCCTGTCGTGTACATCATGTGCCCTAAGGATAAGCCACCACCAAAAAGAATAAGTGTGCCCCATTCAATTCCATCTACAGCGTCTTTCCATTTTAATGTGAACGTGCGCTTTTCCCAATTTACAGGGAGAAGAAAAAGCAATAATGCGGCAAGCATTGCGACAATTGATTCAGGCAATAGTTGATCGTACAGTTTTAATACAGGAGAATCACTACCTAAAAATATATTAAGAATCCCAGGAAATATCCAGAGACAGACAGCTAGTCCAAAAGCAAATGCCGTATTTTTTTGCCCTTGTGTCCAACTGCCCAGTTCTTGTACTTTTTTATCAATCAGTTCTTTTGCACCATTGATAGAGGAAACGTCAGCTGGAAATAGCTTTTTTAAAAGCAGATAAGTGATAATAAAATAAAAAATCATTGCAATGGAGCCCCATGTCATCCATTCAAAAAAAGAAATCTTGATATTCGCCATTTGATCAAGAAATCCTAACATAATTAAATTTGGTGGAGTACCAATTGGTGTTAAAACCCCACCGATAGACGCCGCATATGCGGTCATTAGCATCAATCCAGTAGCATATTTGTATTCGTGCAAATGAATATTCCTTCCATTAGCGGCAAACATATCTTTGATTGCGGTTAATAAACCTAAGGCAATCGGCATCATCATAGCTGCTGTTGCGGTGTTGCTTACCCAACCGGAACAGAGCATAGAGGCAATTCCAATTGCCAAAAATATTCTTGTTGGACTTGAGCCAACCCATTTCATTGACAAAAGTCCAAAAGCGAACCTTTTATCTAATCCATGAACCATCATTGCTTTAGCGAGGATAAAACCCCCCATAAACAAGAAAATAATTGGATTTGCGAAAGGGGCAAATCCATCTTTTACAGAAATAACACCAAAAATAACTGCTAAAGTTGGTCCTAATAAAGAGGTAACTGCGATGGGGACAGGCTCAGTAATCCACCATAAAGAAACTAAGGTCATAATTGCAAGGAGTTTATGGGCCGACAATGTTAACCCTGGTATCGGTAAGAAAAAAATAATAAGTGCGAATAGAGGAGCGATAAATAAGCCTAAAGTATGACGTTTGCGATCAAAGCTATGTTCAAAGCTTTGAGATTTTTTATTTGTGGATGATGGCAATCGTTTCACCTCATTATAATGGTATTTTTAACTATATCACCATATTGTAGCAAAATTTTCTATAAATTTCAAATAAATTCAAAATAAAAAATATCCTATCTATTTAGCATAACGAAATAGATAGGATATTTCTATTCATTGGTTTATGATTCAATTATCGTACTTTCCGTGGAGCCTGCAAGCTTTTGCTCTAAGTCTGAAAAGCGTTTCATAATTTCATCATATGTATCGTTACAGATTTGAGGTAAAGATGATTTTGTCACGGAATTAAAAGTTGTACCAGCTTGTTTAAATCCTGCTTCAACGGCTGATTTCATGGTTGCGAGCCTTTCTGGATCGCCGTTTGCAATTTTTTCAGCTAAAGAAAAGATCCGAGTGGCCACAGCATCCACTGAGTAATTACCGCCTTCTGCTATTGCAGAAGCAGCTTCTTCTGGAGTTGTTCCAATGGATGGAAGATTGAATTCGCTAGCGTCTATAAATACACCATTAAAATTCAGTTGTACACCATTTTGATATTCTTGATTATGGCTTTGCAGAATGTTTTGCATCATAGATTGCAACATTTGTTGTTGTGAGGTTGCTTGATATTCTTGCAGTGCTCGTGTTTGCTCACTGCTTAATCCTTTAGGACGGTCATAAGTAACTTTTTCTGTAGATTTGCCAAGCGCAACAATTGTATCAGTATCCTTTTGATTATCTTTACTTGTTAATTTTTGAGTTGTTTCTTTTGCTGCTTGGGTATAAGATTGATTTACATATGTGTTTTGTATTGATGATGATATTTCCATTTGGTTTCCCTCCTTAGAAAAAATATATCCTTATACAAAATATATCGTATTTTTTAGAAAAAAAATAAGTGGTGAATGACGTAGCTGGCAGGATTACTGAAAATTAAAGACAAGGTATAATAAAAGTAAAATTTCTGAAAGCGGGAAGTTGAGATGAGATATTTTTCTTATGATAAAAATAATTATGGTGAATTTATTTTCGTGGAGGATGGAGTGGGCATTAGTCAACTTGAATTGAAAAAAGATTGCTTTTCATACGGGGAGATGGTAGAGAAAGAAACAGCTTTATTAGCACAGGCGAAATTAGAAGTAAGGGAATTTTTTATAGGAAAGCGAAAAAATTTTACTGTTCCCCTCAGCTTACACGGTACAGATTTTCAAATGAAGGTGTGGCAGAAACTTAGAGAAATTCCTTATGGACAAACCTACACTTATGGACAGCTGGCAACTTCAATCGGCAATCCAAAAGCTGCAAGGGCTGTAGGAATGGCAAACAATCGTAATCCTATTTTGTTTATGGTTCCTTGCCATCGAGTGATCGGAAGTACTGGTGCATTGACCGGCTATGCAGCAGGTCTGGATTTAAAAGCGAAATTATTGCAAATGGAAAAAGAATTTAAATAAACTATATAAAGTTTACAAATTTACAAAAACATTTAGACGTTATGTTTGATTTATTATATAATAAAATATGTATGTATTTTGACGAGAAATACAAATGAATGGAATAGTATAAGGATAAATTTATCTAAAGCTAATATTTTATCCTTAAAATATTAGCTTTAGATAATGGAATGAGAGGATTCTATTTCGATGAAGAAAAAAGTAATTTTATTAGGAAATGAAGCGATTGCCCGTGGGGCGTATGAAGCTGGTGTTAAGGTATCGGCAGCTTATCCGGGGACACCAAGCACAGAAATTAGTGAAAGCATTGCAAAGTATGATGAAATTTACGCGGAATGGTCGCCAAACGAAAAAGTTGCCGCAGAAGTGGCGATGGGAGCATCGATTGCAGGTGTGCGTGCATTGGCATCAATGAAACAAGTTGGACTAAATGTAGCGGCAGATCCACTCTATACGTTTTCTTATATGGGAGTCAATGGTGGAATGGTACTTGCAGTTGCCGATGATCCTGGTTTATATAGTTCACAAAATGAACAGGATACAAGAGCAGTTGCAAGAGCTGCTCACGTACCGGTACTTGAACCGTCAGATAGCCAAGAAGCGAAAGACTTTGTCAAATTTGCTTATGAATTAAGCGAAAAATATGATACGCCTGTGATTGTACGAACAACGACTAGATTGTCTCATTCACAAGGAATTGTTGAATTATGTGAGCGCGAGGATGTTTCCGATAAGGAATATGTACGTGACATCAAGAAAAATGTAATGATTCCAGGGCATGCAAAATTTCGTCATCCAGTAGTGGAGGAGAGAGATAAACGCCTTGCGGAAGATGGGGCGGATTTTCCTGTGAATTGTGTAGAAATGAACGATTCGAAAATTGGCATTATCACGAGTGGGATTCCGTATCAATATGTAAAAGAAGCTTTACCGACAGCTTCTGTATTAAAACTTGGAATTGTGAATCCACTCCCGCGTCCATTAATTGAAGCTTTTGCTGCAAAAGTAGATACGCTTTATGTCGTAGAAGAATTAGATCCTGTGATTGAAGAACAAGTGAAATCATGGGGGATAGAAGTTATTGGTAAAGAGATTTTTACTTTACAAGGTGAATATAGTGCAAATATGATTCGTCAAGCGATTGCAAAAGAAGAGTTACCGTTAGAAAATCCAGCGACGGTATCGCCGCGTCCACCGGTATTATGTCCGGGATGTCCGCATCGTAGTGTGTTCACGGTATTAAATAAATTAAAAATACATGCGGCAGGTGATATTGGTTGTTATACGCTGGGCGCACTGGCACCTCTTAATGTAATTGATGAATTTATTTGCATGGGTGCAAGTATTAGTACAATGCATGGAATAGAAAAAGGCAGAGGTAAAGAGTTTGCAAAAGATTGGGTTGCCGTTATCGGTGATTCAACGTTTTTACATACAGGGATCAATTCTTTAATGAATATGGTTTATAATAAAGCGACAGGTACGGTAATTATTCTTGATAATTCTACAACGGGAATGACGGGGCATCAAGATCATCCTGCAACAGGTAAAACACTAAAAGGTGAAACGACGTATATGATGAATCTTATGGCGTTGTGTAAAGCGATGGGCATCCCAAATGTTATGGAAATTGATGCATTTGATCTGGATGCGATGACAGTAGCAGTAAAAGAAGCTGTAGTAAAAGATGAAATTACGGTTATTATAGCGAAGTCGCCTTGTGTACTATTAGATAAACGCAAACGCATACCGTATATTGCCCTTGCGGATAAATGTCGTAAATGTGGAATGTGTTTAAAACCGGGCTGTCCGGCGATGTCAAAGAACGCAGATGGCACAATTCATATTGATGATACACTTTGTACTGGCTGTGGTCTGTGTCAGGATTTATGTAAATTTTCAGCGATCCGGAAAGCAGGTGAATAATTGATGTCAGTAAAAAATATTATTATTGCCGGCGTTGGCGGGCAGGGGACTTTATTAACAAGTCGTATCTTAGGTGGTTTGGCATTAGAAGCTGGCTATGATGTAAAATTATCAGAAGTTCATGGTATGGCGCAACGCGGCGGTAGTGTTGTTACCTATGTGCGATATGGTCAGGAAGTTGCTGAACCAATTGTTGAAGAAGGTATGGCGGATATTTTGATTGCGTTTGAACGTTTAGAAGCAATGCGCTTCGCCCATTTCTTGAAAAAAGATGGTGTAATTATCGCCAACGATCAACGGATTGATCCAATGCCAGTTCTATTAGGAATGGACGAGTATCCTAAAAATATTTTTGAGCAGTTAGAAAAAAAATATCAAGTTTATGCAATTGATGCTGGCTTGGAAGCAAAAAAATTAGGTAATCCAAAGGTATCCAATATGATTGTCCTTGGGATTGCTGCAAAGAATATGAACTTCAGCAAAGCACAGTGGTATGATATTATTGAAAAAATTGTACCGCCGAAAACAGTGGAGTTAAATAAAAAAGCCTTTGATATCGGCTATGAATTCAGTAAATAATGAAGTAGAGGGATGAAAAACATGATTTGGAATGAAGCAAAAGAATGCATGAGCCGTGACCAGTTGAAGGTATTGCAAAGTGCAAGACTAGTGAAAATGGTGGATCGTGTATATCGTCAAGTACCGTTTTATCGTCGTAAGATGCAAGAGTTAGGAATCGAGCCTGGCGATATTCAAAGCATTGAAGATTTAGATAAACTTCCATTTACAACGAAAGATGATTTAAGGGGAAATTATCCGTTTGGATTAGTTGCAGTACCGCGTTCACAAGTTGCCCGTATTCATGCGTCATCAGGTACGACGGGCAAAGCAACAGTTGTTGCCTATACTCGTCGCGATATTGACATATGGTCAGAATGCGTAGCTAGAGTTTTAACTATGGCAAATATTACAGCAGAAGATATGGTGCACGTTGCTTATGGTTATGGCATTTTTACAGGTGGACTAGGTCTTCATTACGGTGTTGAATACCTTGGGGGAACGGCACTTCCTATGTCTTCCGGCAATACGAAAAAGCAAATTACAATGATGGAAGATTTCGGAGCTACAGCTCTTGCATGTACACCTTCGTATGCGGTACATTTAGCAGAAGCATTAGAGGAAGCTGGGAAGATTGATAAAATAAAATTGAAATCAGCCATTTTAGGCGCTGAACCTTGGACAGAAAATATGCGTCTTCAATTGGAAAATAAACTAGGAATTAATGCTTTTGATATTTATGGGCTTAGTGAAATTATGGGACCTGGTGTTGCAGGCGACTGTATTTATCATAAAGGACTTCATGTGTGTGAAGATCATTTTGTACCTGAGATTATTGACCCGAACACATTAAAACCGGTAGCGGAAGGTGAAACGGGTGAGCTTGTATTCACTACGGTTACAAAAGAAGCATTGCCACTCTTTAGATATCGAACGAAGGATTTAACGAGCATTTCTTATGAAAAATGTGAATGTGGCAGAACGTCAGCGCGCATTTCACGCTTCAAAGGACGTTCAGATGATATGCTGATCATTCGTGGCATTAATGTGTTCCCTTCACAAGTGGAAAGTGCATTGCTTGAAGTAGATGGAATTTTACCGCAGTATATGTTAATCGTCGATCGTGTAGATAATCTTGATACATTAGAAGTACAGGTAGAAGTAGAAGATCGTTTCTTCTCCGATGAAATCAGACATTTAGATGCATTGACAAAAAAGATCAGCGGCGTATTAAAAAGCGCACTGAACATCGTTGCGAAAGTAAAATTGGTGGAACCGAAAACATTAACACGTAGCGAAGGTAAAGCAAAACGCGTAATCGACAAGAGACATTTATACTAAGAGAGGGGTGGAGTTCTTATGTTTATTAAACAAGTGTCGGTTTTTATTGAAAATCGTGCGGGAAGGTTGGCTGATTTATTAGAGATTCTAGCAAGAAATAACGTGAATTTAATCGCGCTTAGCTTGGCTGATACAGCGGAATACGGAATGATGCGAATGGTTGTGTCCGATGCTGAGGCTGCAATCAAGGCGCTGAAGGCAGAAGGAATGTCGGCAATGCTTACGGATGTCATTTGTGTTCGCATTGATCATGCGGCAGGCTCTCTACATAAGGCGATGAAGGACATCATTACGGAAGTTGGTATTGAATATATGTATGCGTTTTCGATTGGCAAAGAAGCATTGAATGTTATCAAGTTCTCTGAGCCGGAAAAAGCTGCCGAGTTGATTAAAAAAAATAATATCGGTATTTGGAATGCTGGAGATATTGAAAATATCTAAATAAACATAAAAAAGTGCAGTTCGAAATGAACTGCACTTTTTATGTTTAGGATTAGACTTCCATAATGATTGGTAGAATCATCGGACGGCGTCCTGTTTTTTCATATAAATATTTTCCTAGTGCTTCACGAATTTGTTGTTTTAATGTTGCCCATTCCATAATATTGTTTCCCAAACAATTTTCAAGGGCGGTTTGCACTCTAAATTGTGCTTCATTCATGAGTTCTTCTGAATCACGAACATAGACAAATCCACGTGATACTAAGTCCGGACCGGCAAGAATGATATTTCCTTCTTTTTGCAAAGTAACAACGACGATAACGACGCCTTCTTGAGAGAATTGTTGACGATCACGTAAAACGATATTGCCGACATCGCCAACACCAAGACCATCGACAAATACTTTACCAGATGGAACTTTTCCGTTAATTTTCGCGCTGTCTGACGTAAATTCAAATACGCAACCATTTTCACCGATTAAAATATTTTCTTTAGGAATTCCTAAACGTTCAGCGATTTTACCATGTTGTTTTAACATACGATATTCGCCGTGAACTGGGATAAAGAATTTTGGACGAACAAGGTTAAGCATTAATTTCAATTCTTCTTGGCTGGCATGTCCAGAAACGTGAATGCCCGAAATTTTTTCGTATACGACATGTGCACCTAAGCGAAGTAAGTTATCAATTGTTTTTGATACGGATGTTTCGTTGCCTGGAATTGGTGTTGCTGCAATAAGAACGGTGTCACCAGGATTTACTGAAACGGTACGATGATTATTTGTAGCCATACGGCTAAGACCGGACATCGGTTCACCTTGGCTGCCGGTTGTTAAAATTAAAACCTGATCTTCGCGATAATTATTCATTTCTTCCGGTTCAATTAAGGTGCCTTCCGGCATTTCTAAATAGCCGAGTTGTGTAGCGATATTCACAACATTTACCATACTGCGTCCGAAAATAATAACTTTACGTTTATATTTGCAAGCGGAATGAATTGCCTGTTGTATTCGCGATACATTAGATGCGAAGGTTGCAAGTATGATACGTCCGCGTGATTGTTGGAATGCATCATCAAGGGTGAGGGATACTTCCATTTCAGAACCAGTATATCCTGGACGTTCAGCATTTGTACTATCTGACATTAGCAGTAAAACACCTTTATTTCCAAGTTCAGCAAATTTATGAATATCAATTAACTTACCGTCGACAGGTGTTTGGTCAATTTTAAAGTCCCCCGTATGGACAACTGTACCGACTGGAGTATTGAAATAGATGCCGCAAGCATCTGGAATGGAATGGCTGCCTTGAATAAATCCGACTTTAAATATTCCTAGCTGAATGATATCACCAGCTTGTACTGGAACAAGTTTGCAAGCCCCGACATTATTTTCTTTTAAACGACCTTCTACTAAGCCAAGTGCTAACCTTGTTCCATATACAGGAACATTGATTTCTCTGAGTAAGTAGGATAATGAACCAATATGATCTTCGTGTCCATGTGTCAAGACAACTCCACGAACTTTATCGATATTGTTTTTTAGATACGTTATATCAGGAATTACTAAATCAATTCCATACATATCATCATCTGGGAATGCTAGACCGGCATCTAAAATGACGATATCGTCACCATATTGAAACACGGTCATGTTTTTCCCTATTTCCCCCAATCCTCCTAGGGGAATTACTAATAATTTGTTTTGATCTTCCAAGAATAGTACCTCCAATATTTTGATATTTATCTGATGAGCATTCTTTCATTTAATAGCTCATTTAAGACTAAAAGTTTAATTCATGATGCTTATTATTTTTTATCAATATAAATAAAGTAAGACTTAATTCAAGTGAAGTTCTAACTTCCTTGAATCTTAATCGCACTTGTCTCAGGAACAATCTACTCTTACTCCCGATTATAGAAGTTGGGAGCCTTAAAACAGACTAGTTACCAGATAAAGCAAACGAATAGATTTTATCCTACTAATCAAACTTTCCTACATAATAAAAATCCGCTCAAAATCATTATCTTGATTGTATCATAGTTATGGCTAGAAATTCAAATGAAAAGCATAAATTATTTATATTTTTCTAAAATTAAAGTGAATTCCCTTAATTTTTATATTTATCTAGAAATAAATAGTTTTACCTAATTTTAAAACTGATTTCCTAAATTCTTTTATTTTCCACGAAGAAAAAAAATGATATGATATAAATAAGAAAATAAAATTTAGAGAAAATGACTGTGGTGAAAGTTATGAGGGAAAAAAATTCTTTTTTAATCGCAAAAATTATGCTTTTAGTTTTCTTATTAAGTAATTATAGTGTCGCATTGTGTTCAGAGCTCAATGGTGAATGGAAATACCATGAAGGCGATTCATTTGTAGCAGAAGACAAAGCAGAATTATGGCTTCAATCTGCAATCGCGAATGATCATGAATGGAAATCTTTTGACTTTCCTCAACAACCTCCGCTGTCTGTAAATACGAATGTCGTATGGTTAACGACTACTTTGCCAAAAGGCCAGTATATTCGCCCCTTATTATTTTTTACGACAACTGAACAATCTTTTCGTGTTTATTTAGATAAAAAAATGATTTATCAATATGGAGATATCCAATATAAACGCTTTTCTTATGGAATGAGTTGGCATATGGTCGCGTTGCCAGAAAAATATGAAGGAAAAAATTTAACATTTCAAATGTATTCAAATTATCCTGATCGTTTGGGGATTTTTGATAGAATGATGTTGGATGATAGCGTTCGTCAGACAATAAGGCTATTTCAATACGATGCTATGTATGTCGTTGCTTTTCCGGTAACAATTTTTATGATTTTAATTATGATATGTTACTACCTTAGTATGCATAAACATTATAGATTACATGTATATGCGATGATATTTTTCTCATTTTTTGCATTATGGCTCGTCGCGGCATCAAATACAAAACTACTTTTTCTTAATTTTCCAGTGATATGGTGGTATTTACTACTTCTTTCTGTCTATAGTATGCCCGTTTTTTTAAATTTAACAGTCTATGAAGTTATTGAAGAGAGTGAAAAGAAAAAAATAAAATTTGTTGTAGCATATTACATAACTTTAGCTCTAATTGCTCTTATAGGTGAGTGTATTGGATTAAGTACGATGAATTACTTATTATCGCCATTTTATATTAGCGGCGGGATTGTGCAAACCTATGTAGCATATCAATTGGCGGTATCGGCTTATCGGGGAAACGAAGACAGCAAAGCGTTACTTATTGGATTAATGGGATTACCATTAGCTGCTTTGTATGATGGTTTAGGTGCCCATTTTAGAATTGTTCCCTGGGTTACGCATGTAACGCCTTTAGGGATTTTTGCATTTGCATTTTTTATTTTGAGAATCCTTAGCTACAATGTAAGAAAAGAACAAGAATTAGCTGATTTAGCTTTAAATCTACAAGATGAAATTGCTGTTGTTACACGAAAATCGCAAATTGATGATTTAACGAAATGTTATAATCGTAATAAATTTAACGAAGCGTTAGAGAAAGAAGTTGCCCTCAGCAGTCATAATACATCTCCATTGTCTATGCTTATGATAGATATAGATCTTTTTAAAAGAATTAATGATACTTATGGACATGATGTAGGCGATGAAGTACTGATTAGATTTACTGAGGTTATTCGAACTAAGCTGGATAAACGACATATTTTTATTCGTTATGGGGGAGAAGAGTTCATTATTTTATGCCGAGATTCGGATAAGGTGGAAGCTTCCCAGCTAGCTGAATTAATAAGAAGAACAGTTGAGGACACTATATTGCTTGAAAATGAAAAGATTACGTGTAGTATAGGTGTAAGCCAATGGCGTAATACGGGAACGAATAGTGGTAATTTCCTAAAGAGGTCAGATTTAGCATTATATGCCGCGAAAAATCGCGGAAGAAACAAAGTTATTGTTGAAGATCAAATATAAGATACAAAGGTTGCTCTTATTTTATAATAAACAAAATTAAAAAAATTTTTATGTAAAAAGTACAAAAAAATTTTTGAACTGTAGAAAAGTACAATAGATGAAAAAAATTTGGGGAAAATATGTCGAATTTTGAGAGGGGAGAAGAGGAAAGAAGAGAATATAAATAAAGTAACATATTTATATTTTCATTAGACTAAGGAGGATAGATTAATTTATTTGCAAGACGATGAATTAAAAGGAGGATAAAAATGTCAATTAAAGCAAAGTTAATTACTAGTTTTACAGTATTAGTCTGTTTACTTATTGGGTTAGGTTCATTTGCAAACTATTCATTATCAGAAGTGAATAGTAAAACCGTTGAAATTACTGATAGTTGGATGGAAGGAACACGCATATTAAATAATATTGGCACAAATTTAGATAAAATACGCAGAGAAGAACTAAATCATTTGATTGAACGAGATATAAATAAAATGACAGCGATTGAAAAAGATATTGAAAAAGATGTTTTGTCTGTCAATAATGAATTTGAAGAGTATAGAAAATTGATAGATAATATTGAGTATAATAGCCAAGAAGAAAAAGAGAAAGATATAGCAGCTATCAATGAAATTGAAAAATTATATCAAGATTATTATGGGATTTCTAAAGAGGTAATAAAGTTTAGTCGAGCTGGTGATCAAATTCAAGCTGGTGATTTGGTAAGGGGGCGTTCATTTGAGGTATATGCTGACTTAGCAAATAAAGTACAGGGATTAATATCATTTAATAATGATGGTGCAAAAGCCGCAAAACTGGAAAGTAACGAAATTTATAAATCGAATAGTTTATATTCAAATATTATTATGGTAGCTGCATTTATTATTGCGGTTGCAGTTGCTTATTTTATGGTTCGGGATATTAGAAAATCTATTCTGGAGCTTATGCGAGTTTCAGAGGCAGTGAGTAAAGGCGACTTAAATGTACAGGCAGAAGTGTATTCTAATGATGAATTAGGAAAATTATCTACTGAATATAATGGTATGATTGGCAGCATTAAGGCGCTGATTTCACAAATTCAAAAGACCTCTAGTCAGGTGGCAGCCGCATCAGAAGAATTGACAGCTAGTGCGGATCAGTCAGCTCAAGTTACTCAACAAATAGCACAATCTATTACGCATGTATCTGAATTCTCAGAAAATCAAGTAGATGCGGTAAATGTGACGACTGATGTCGTGCAACAAATGTCGGCAGGAATAGAAGAAACCTCTGCAACAATTAGTATGACAGCTGATCAAACTAGCGAAGCGGTAAAGGCAGCACAAGACGGCAATGAATCTATTAAAAATGCTGTAATGCAGATGAATAATATTGAGATGACTGTAAGTCGTTCAGCACAGGTTGTTACTAAACTTGGGGAAAATTCCAAAGAAATTGGACAGATTGTAGAAACGATATCAGGGATCGCAGGGCAGACAAATCTTCTGGCTTTAAATGCGGCAATCGAAGCAGCGCGTGCAGGTGAACAAGGAAAAGGTTTTGCTGTAGTTGCAGAAGAGGTTAGAAAGCTTGCAGAACAATCGAAAGCAGCAGCAGAACGTATTGCAAATTTAATTGAAGGCATTCAAAAAGATACAGAAGAAGCAGTCGTTGTAATGAATGAAGGAACTGCTGAAGTTAAAGTTGGAGCTGAAGTTGTTAGTGCGGCAGGTAGTGCTTTTGAAAAAATATTAGAAATGGTTAATCATGTGAATCGTCAGTCGAAGGAAATTGCAACGACGATGGAAGAAATGGCAAATGGAACACAGCATATTGTTACTTCTGTAGAAGATATAGATAAATCATGTAAGAAGATGTCTGATGAAACGCAGACTGTATCTGCATCGACTGAAGAGCAGTCAGCGGCTATGCAAGAAATTGCCTCTGCAAGTCGAAGTCTAGCAGTTCTCGCGCAAGAATTAAATGAGGAAAGTGCTAAATTTAAGTTATAAAAACTACTTTTAAATAAACCATAACGCATAATATTTTTGCGTTATGGTTTATTTTATCTGATAACTTACCCATTAGATAAATGTAACGAGGATTTGAATAACGCCAAAAATCCTACCATTTATTGCCCTGGAGAAGGATTTATGATATTTTAAAGGTAAGATTAGTTTAAATCTGTAAAAGAGGTGAAGAGAAGTGTTACAAAAAGTCGTTTTAATTTTTGCTGGAATATTTCTATTTATGATAGGAACATGTTTTGCCGAGTTGTCACAAGATCAAAAATTTAATGTGAATTATACTGGGATTAATGGAGAAAAACTGTCTTTTGATCATGAAGAAGGATCTTCGCAAATTGTTGTAAAAAACAAATCTACAAAAAGCAAGCCAATTGATATTATTTTGAAGTTAAAGAATTCTCCGGATACAATTCATGACAAGCGGATTTTGACACTGCGTCGCATCGATGTTGCCGGTAAATCTTTTTGGTATGTGAAAAGCAGTTGGAGTGGAAAAGAGGCAGTTTCAATTAATACGCAATTTTGGTTAATTGGAGAATGTAATGGGAAAATTGTTCCCTATGCAACTGAGAAAATATTTGGTGATGTTGATACATATGATTCTATTTATATTATGCCTGCACAAGCTTATCGAAAACAAACGGCAAATGGTGTATTTAACCCAGAACCGGTGCTTGTTGTCGAAAAACATTTAGCAAACGATTATTTAAAAATGGAAACAGCGATTATTTATTGGGATGAAGACGCACAATGGTTCTCATATACGGGAAAATATTTATATCCATATCCCGTATATGTAGATGGAAAAGAAATATAATAAAAAAGTTATTTCTTCATAATTAATTGGAGAAATAACTTTTTTTGTGACAATTTTATGAAAATTACAACTTCTTTTACTTCTAAAATTTAAATAAATGAAATGCTTGTATTTCATTTATGAGTGTGCTATTATCCATTTGTGGCAGGTAGTAGATAACATCCTTGTTGGAGTTGTACTGTGGCTTGCTAGAAATTATATTCATAAATTAAAAGAAAATTTACCCGCTTAGATCTATAGTAGACTGAGACGGAAGGCGAATTTTTTATAGGATAACTATGCCTTTCGGAGTCTGCCGAAAGGCTTTTTTATTTGCCTGAAGCAGCAAAAATCTCGAAACTCCAATTGAGGTCTGCGGTGTTGGAGGATGGAAAATGGCAAAAATAACGGTAGCAACATTAAAGGAAAGAAAGCAAAGGAAAACACCAATTACAATGCTTACTTCCTATGATTATGCGATGGCAAGAATGGTTGATAATGCTGGCATAGATATGATATTAGTAGGCGACTCTTTAGGAAATGTTGTATTAGGGTATGAATCGACGATTCCTGTAACTGTTGATGATATGATTCATCATGCAAAAGCAGTATGCCGTGGGGTAAATCAGGCGATGGTGGTTGTTGATATGCCATTTATGTCATATCAAATAAGTGTTGTAGATGCACTGCGTAATGCTGGTCGCATCATGAAGGAATCTGGTGCACAAGCGGTAAAAGTTGAAGGTGGAAAAGAAATTATTGAAGTAGTGCGAGCAATGGTTGACGCGGGGATTCCTGTCGTTGGACACTTAGGGCTTACACCGCAATCTATTCATCAATTGGGTGGATTTAAAGTACAGGGAAAAGATATGGAAACAGCACAGAAGATGATTGATGATGCTAAATTGCTTGAGGATGCTGGTGTGTGCGCTTTGGTTCTTGAATGCGTCCCAGAAAAATTGGCACAGAAGATTACAGATACAATTCATGTACCGACGATTGGAATTGGTGCTGGTAATGTCTGTGATGGTCAGGTTTTGGTAGTGAATGATATGCTTGGTATGTATAGTGACTTTACACCGAAATTTGTTAAAAAGTTTGCTGATTTGAGTAAATTAATGCAAGAAGCAATTGAGGAATATAAACAAGAAGTTATAAATCGCGAGTTTCCTGCAAAGGAGCATACGTTTACAATATCGGATGAGGTTTTAGAAAAATTGTATTAATTGCGAGGTTAAATAAATGAAAATTAAAGTGTTAACTACGGTAGCAGAAGTTAAATCATTTGTTAGAGCAGTGAAAAAAGCAGGAAAAACGATTGGGTTAGTTCCGACAATGGGAGCGCTACATGAGGGACATTTAACGTTAATGCGTCATGCGAAAAAAAATGCGGATGTTGTTATTGCAAGTGTATTTGTAAATCCGACACAATTTGGTCCGAATGAAGATTTTGATGCATATCCGCGTGAATTTTCCCGTGATTGTGAAAAACTAGACTCCGTTGGTGTTGATGCGGTTTTCCATCCGAGTGCAGAAGAAATGTATCCAAAGGGATATACAGCTTATGTAACTGTAGATGGAGATATTACAAATAAATTATGCGGTGCAAAGCGTCCAGGACATTTTCGTGGTGTAGCAACAGTTGTTACAAAACTATTTAATATTACGGAGGCTGACAAAGCTTTCTTTGGACAAAAAGATGCACAACAAGTCGTTGTGATTAAAAGGTTTGTGCGTGACTTAAATATGAATGTTGAAGTGAATATGGTGCCGATTGTTCGCGCCGAAGATGGTTTAGCGCTTAGTTCGCGAAATAAATATTTATCCGATAAAGAAAAAAAAGCCGCTCTCGTTTTATCGCAAAGTTTGAAAGAAGCACAAAAAGCTTTTAAAAGCGGCAAAAAATCCGTAACGGAATTGAAAGCGTTAATAACGGAAAAAATTCAAGCAGAACCGTTAGCACAAATTGATTATATAGATATTTATACTTTCCCTGACTTAGAAGAATGTGAAATGATAGTGAAAGAAGCGCTGGTTGCATTAGCAGTTAAGTTCGGTACAACTCGCTTAATTGACAATACAATCCTAGGAGGAGAATAATGTTACTTAATTTATTGAAGTCAAAAATTCATTGTGCAACTGTTACAGAGGCAAATTTAAAATATATGGGCAGTATTACAATTGATGAAACGCTAATGAAAGCGGCAAACATATTACCAAATGAACGTGTACAAGTGGTGAATAATAATAATGGGGCCAGGCTTGAAACTTATGTTATTCCAGGTAAAGCCGATTCAGGTGTCATTTGTTTAAATGGATCAGCAGCAAGACTTGTGCAACCAGAGGATGTTGTTATTATTATGGCGTATGCTTGGATGGAAGAAAAAGAAGCGCAAGAATATCAACCGATCGTCGTTATGGTAGATGAGAAGAATAAAATGCGTGAAATACGCAGTAAAGAAAAAGAACGTCAAATAGATAAACAGAGTTCTTAACTCCATCTGAATTTTAGAAATCGTTATCCAAAGATAAAAAAGCGAACAAATTCAAATTTAGAATTTGTTCGCTTTTTTATTTGATAGCTAGGACAATAATGGTTTAAAATTCTACCTTACTCCTAGTCTATTTTATATAATATGAATTAAATTAACTTGTTTGCTAGTAGAACACCCTTTATGCTATTTGCACTGAAATGTAATTTTTCTAATTCGTCAGTTGGAAGGTTGACTTCAAAACGACGTTCAATACCGTTTTCGCTAATTAATGAAGGAAGACTTAATGCAACCTTTGTTAAACCGTACTCACCCATTAATGGCGTAGATACAGGAAGGATACTTCTCTCATTTCCTAAAACTGCCTTTGCGAGTCGACAAGCCCCCATCGCAATACCTGTATTAGTATAGCCTTTGCAATTGAGAACGTCGTAAGCAACTTGAACAACTGATTTTGCAACTTCCTGACGGTCGAGTGATTCCGATTTCTTAAAAAATTTATCAAGTTGATCAGCCGGAATTCCACCAATATTAAGTAAACTCCAAGCGGGAAATGCTGAATTTCCATGCTCCCCTAACATATACCCTTGTACATCTTTAGCATCTACGTTATAGTGATTTGCAATAATGCGTTTAAACCGTAATGTTTCTAATGTTGTACCTGTTCCAAATAAACGATTCTCTGGATAGTCAAAACATTTGGCTGCGCAATAAGTTGTAACATCTAATGGATTTGTAATCATGATGATTACAGCATCTTTTGTATAGTGGGTAATTTGTGGCATAATGTCATGAATTACGGCGATGTTGCGCTCTGCAAGTACAAGTCTGTCTAAATTTTCTCCAGGCATTATACTTGGCCCAGCAGCGATAATAATAACGCCTGCATCTTTACATTCTGAATAATCGCCAATGTGGACATTGATGTTTTGGCTATAGTTACAAGGTGTAGCGTGACTTGCATCAAGTGCTTCACCAAAGGCTTTTTTTTCATCCGTATCAATTAAAACAATTTCATTTGCTAATTGAAAAGCAATTGCTCTATTCAAAACGGCAGAGCCAACATGACCAACGCCGATAATTACCAGTTTACTTTTAAGAAATTTCATAAAGAACAACTCCTTAGATTAATCTTATCAATCAATGAAATTAAGTTTACAACTTTACAATAAATGAGTCAATAAAAAACAGAGGAAAATCCTCTGTTAAAAATACTTATTAATTAAGCGTATTAACGCAATTTGTGCTTGTCTTATTTCTTCGAGATTATTTATATTTGATATTGTTTCTAATCTTTGTTCAAATAAATGTACAATATTATTATGGTGGGCAAAAAGTAGGTTATAGCCCTCGGAAGTAATGGATATATTTACACTACGGCGATCATTTTTATCTTGTTCACGCGTGATATATCCAGACTTATGTAATTTGTCAATAATAGGAGACATTTGCTGCTTGGAAATTTTCAACTTACATGATAATTCACCAATCGTTTGTGTACCGTTATTACCGAGGCAGATCAGCGTTCCAAAATGGTTTAATGGCAAAGGAATCGAAAGAGGTTGAATAAATTTTTGATGAAAAATAGTAAGTAAATGTGAGAAATTTTCTGCAATTTCTTTATTTCTAGCAGTCGACATTGGTATAAGCTCCATTCTGTTTTTTAATGAAAATCCATTGACAAAATTATAGTATTACTATACTATAGAATTCGTGAATAGTAAATAGTTATTTACTATTGTAAAGGGGAAAACCTAAAATTTGCGGTGATTTTCATAAACTTTTAAATAAGCAGTCATGAAATTGTTGTAGGTTTTAAATAGTAAAGGGAGGTAGAGGAAAATAGTATTTTCAAGAAAAAAAATGAAAGCCTGTTGCTTAAGCTTGGTTGCTGTATTTGCGCTTTCGGCTGTTTTAGGGTGTGGCAATACGAAACAAGCATCACAAAGCGGACAACCAGTTAAAGTAAAAGCTGTTCAGGTCATTCAAAAAGATACACCGATGACTTCTGAATATGCTGGGCAAATTCAGGCAAAAAATGAAATTAAAATTCAAGCAAGAGTATCTGGCAATATTATTGAAAAGCTAGTCAATGGTGGGGATAGTGTACATAAAGGGCAACCTTTATTTAGAATAGATCCTCGTCAATATGAAAGTGCATTAAATTCTGCACAAGCAAGTTTAGCACAGGCAGAAGCGAATTTGAGTAATGCACGACTAGATACAGACCGCTATCGTCAATTGGCGGCCGCTGATGCAATTGCAGAGCAAACTTTAAATACACAACAATCTGTAGAAGAACAAAATGCAGCTGTTGTAGAATTTAATCGTGCAAATGTTCAAAAAGCAGCGGATGACCTTGCAGATACAGTAATTGTTTCTCCAATTGATGGTCGTATGGACGTTAACGATTTAAGTGTTGGTACGTATGTTACAGCAGGTTCTACTACTATGGCTACTGTATCATCAACGAACCCTGTATTCGTTCAATTTAGCATGAGTGAAAATGAATACTTAAAATTGGCCTCATTACACAAAAATGGAATGACAGAACAATGGGGGGAAACTGTTGCGATCACACTTAGTGATGGAACACAATACCCTATTACAGGTAAAGTAACGCAAGTCGATAGGGGCTTAGCACAAAATAGTGGGACATTAACTTTTAAAGCAACTTTTGAAAATCCAAATGCAATTTTAATCCCTGGTATGTTTGCTAGAGTAAAAATTAGCGGGGAAACAATTCCAAATGCCATCTTGGTTCCACAACGTGCTGTTCAACAGTTGTTGGAAAAGAGTTTCGTAACTGTAGTTGGTGCGGATAATAAAGCGGAATCACGTGAGGTAAAACTTGGTTCTAAAGTGGGTAGTTACTATATTGTCGAATCCGGTTTAACAGCGGCTGATCAAGTTGTTGTTGAAGGTTTAACAAAAATTCAAAGTGGTGTAGCCCTAGATGTGACTTTAGTAACTCCAGAAGAGTTGCAATTGTCCTTAAATTAAGGGGGCGAATAGATAGTGGCAAAATTTTTTATTGAACGTCCGATTTTTGCAATCGTAGTTTCTGTGATGATGGTACTTTTAGGTACGATTTCAGCTTTCAGTTTACCGATTGCACAGTATCCACAGATTCAGCCTCCGACAGTTAGTGTATCGACTTCTTATACAGGAGCGAATGCTGATGTAGTTAACCAGACGGTTGCTCAGGTAATTGAGCAGCAGATTAATGGTGTTGAGGGTATGGACTATATGTCATCTACAAGTGATGATAGTGGTCGTTATAGCCTTAGTGTAACATTTTCTTCTGACACTGATGGGGATATCGCATCAGTACAAACACAAAATAAAGTAGCACAGGCAAATGCGAGCTTGCCAAGTGAAGTAAAACAAGTCGGAATTACGACGAAAAAAGCTTCAACAGATATGTCCTACATGGTTGCTTTATATTCGCCAAACGGAACATACGATTCGGTTTTCTTAAAAAACTATGCGGATATTTATATCTTTGATGCATTAAAACGCGTTAAAGGTGTCGGCGATATTATGGTATTCGGTCCGGACTTTTCCATGCGTGTATGGATTAATCCGGATAAAATGGCAGAGCTAGGATTAACGATTGCCGAAGTTTCTAAAGCAATTCAAGAACAAAATATTCAAGCTCCGGCAGGTACAATTGGTCAGATGCCAGCTCCTGACACACAAGAGTTTCAATATACGGGTAAAGTTCAAGGACGTCTTACAACAGCAGAGGATTTTGGAAACGTAATTGTTCGTGCAGAGCCTAATGGTTCTTTTATCTATTTAAAAGATATAGCTCGAGTAGAAACAGGTGCGAAAACTACAAATATTAATAGTACTTTAAATAATATGAATTCAGTTGGCTTTGGTATTCAATTAACAAATGATGCTAATGCGCTTGAATCTGTTGATGCTGTAAAAGCAGTTATTGAGGATGCGAAAAAGAGCTTCCCACCAGATATGGAAATTAAAGAGATTGTTGATAATACAGAGTATGTAAGGGAATCCATTCATGAAGTTGTTAAGACTTTCTTTGAAGCTTTATTACTTGTATTATTAGTAGTATTCCTCTTTTTACAAAGCTGGCGTGCAACGCTTATTCCAATGCTTGCAATTCCAGTATCGTTAGTTGCGACCTTCGGTGCGTTCGCCGTATTGGGATTCTCAATCAATACGCTAACGTTATTTGCGATGGTTCTTGCGATTGGGCTTGTAGTTGACGATGCGATTGTTGTTATTGAAGCCGTTGAGCACAATATGCGTTATAAAGGTTTATCTCCAAAAGAAGCAACAAAACTTGCTATGGATGAAGTATCAGGCCCGGTAGTTGCTATTGCATTCGTACTTGCTTGCGTATTTATTCCAGTTGCATTTTTCAGTGGAATGACAGGAATTCTGTATAAACAATTCGCGCTCACAATTGCGATATCAATGGCTTTATCTGCTTTCGTGGCATTGTCGTTAACGCCAGCACTTTGTGCGATGATGTTAAAACCACATGATCCTAATGCCCATAAAGGCTTCTTAGGAAGGTTCTTTGATAAATTTAATGAATGGTTTGAAGCAAAAACTGAAAGCTACGGTAAAGCTGTTCATGCAGTAATTAAGAAAGCAAAATATGCATGTTTATTTTTGCTGATTGTTATTATTGGCACATATGGAATGTTTAAAATTGTACCAAGTACATTTATTCCAGATGAAGACCAAGGGTTTTATCTAGTATCAATTTCTTTACCAGAAGGTACGAGCTTAAATCATACAAAAGAGACAGTAAAAAATGTTGGTGAAGTATTACGATCTCAACCAGGCGTAAGAGATACTTTAGAGATTGTCGGTTATGATATTTTATCTGGTTCTTCTAAATCTAATGCGGGAACGATGTTCGTTGGGTTAACTCCTTGGAGTCAAAGAACTACTGAGGACTTAAAAATTGATGCGCAAGTAAAACGCGCTTATGGTGCTACTGCTCAATTTGGTGAAGCTAGTATTATGGCAATGAATATGCCAGCATTACCTGGTCTTGGCATGGTTGGTGGTTTCACAATGATGCTTCAAGATATGTCTGGACATACAGATGAAGAGTTAGATGCGATTACAAAACAATTTGTTATGGCGGCGAATCAACGTCCAGAAATTGCGAAAGCATATTCAACGTTTAAAATTAATTCTCCAGGAATTGAATTTGAAGTTGACCGTGAAAAAGTAAAAAATCTTGGGGTAAATCTTGATGATGTATTTACTGCTCTGCAAGTAAACTTTGGTGGTACACAAGTCAATGACTTTAATCGCTTTGGGCGTACTTATAAAGTTATGATGCAGGCGGATACACAATTTAGAAATGAAGCAGATATGACACGGTTCTTATATGTTAGATCTTCAACGGGGATGATGATTCCTGTCGATACTCTTTTAAAACCAAAAACGATTACTGCGGCATCAAGTATTAGCCGTTTTAATGCAGCACGCAGCATTCAAATTAATGGTGCAGCAGCTCCGGGCTATAGCTCTGGTCAAGCATTGAAAGCAATGCAAGAAGTTGCAGAACAAACTTTGCCTGATGGATTTAAATACGAGTGGTCAGGGCAAAGTCGTGAAGAGTCAAAAGCAGGCAGCAGTACGATGATCATCTTTGCGTTAGCAATCATCTTTGTATTCCTCTGTTTGGCAGCTCTTTACGAAAGCTGGAGCGTTCCGTATGCGGTATTGCTTTGCGTACCGACAGGTATTTTTGGGGCTCTTTTAGCAGAGTACTCAAGAAATCTTCAAAATAGTGTTTATATGCAAATTGGGCTTGTTATGTTGATTGGTTTAGCGGCGAAAAATGCAATTCTAATCGTAGAATATGCAAAAGTTCGTGTTGATCGTGGTATGGAACCAGTTGAAGCTGCGATTGAAGCTGCTAAACTCCGTTTACGTCCGATTATCATGACGTCACTTGCCTTTATTATTGGATGTCTTCCATTGGCTGTGGCAACTGGTGCAGGGGCGGCATCAAGAAATGCAATGGGGACTGCCGTTGTTGGTGGTATGTTAGTAGCAACGATAATGGGAATTTATCTAATTCCGGTTATGTTTGTTGTTGTTGAAAAACTAGCAGCTAGATTTAATACACGGAAAAAGAAAAACGTGCAAAAAGATGTTACAATAACTAAATAAAGTATTTTCAATAGGCTTTATTTTAGAAATGCGTTTGGCATAGCCAAACGCATTTCTTTTAAAATCCTCAAAACTGTAGTATAATGGTAAAACTAAGATAAGTAGACTGTTATAGAAAACGATTAGAAATCTCTATGGACAGTTGAAACATTCAATGAAATAATAGCTTTTTTAAGCAGATTGATCATTGAATAAATAAAGTAGGAGGAATAAACGAATGAAAAAACTATTTTATCAAAGTAAGAAACATTTATTTATTTTTGCAGTAACTCTTTTCGCAATAATCGTGCTACCACTTAGAACTGAGGCGGCTCCATATACATATACGAATACGGAATATGGTTTTTCTATTACTTGCCCAGATAAACCGCAAGGCATTATTTCTTTAAATCGAACACGGGATGAAAAAGGGGTCCTCTTAGTATTTGAGGGAGATGCGAATGAAGTGAAGTATGGTTGGCTAATTTTAGTTGATGCTTTTACGGATAAAGATATGCCAAAATTGAAAGATATGCCAAAGCAGGAGTTGGATGCTTATATGCAACTTTTACTTCATAATGGGGCAAATGAAGTTGTAGCTGTAGTGCCAATTGAAGAAGACCCAGCACTTTACACAATTAATAAAGGTGAAAAAAAGGAAGCCGTTACATATATTCAAAGTAAACGTAACTATATGGTAACTTTAATTTCACCAATGGATAAATTTAAAGAAAGAATTAATCCATATCAAGAAGGGTTAATTAGCTTTAAATCAAAATAAATTATTTTTGCTATTAAAAGGCTTTCGGGCACGGCAAATCAGTAAGATAAAAGGGATGTTAACTAATATTAGTTAGCATCCCTTTTTGTATAAATCCTACTTTTTTGAACAAGATAATTATAAAATTTATAAAAAAGAAGCTTTGTTCTGCGAGAAGGAGTGTTAGAATGGGGATTTTAGATGGAAAAGTAGCATTAGTTACAGCGGCAACACAAGGAATTGGTAGAGCTTCAGCTATTATACTAGCGAAACATGGAGCTAGTGTATATATTGGGGGGCAAACGATTGAATCAGGGGAAGAGGTAGTAAAGGAGATTGAAAAAAACGGTGGACGAGCAAAAGCGCTTTTTTTTGAAGCAACACAAATTGAGACTTATCAATCAATTGTAGAGGAAACTGTAAATACTGAAGGAAAAATTGATATTTTAGTTAATAATTATGGTCGCACAAATGTGAAAAAGGATTTTGATTTATTAAAAGGAGATACTGAAACTTTTTTCGGAATTTTGCAAGATAACATTCAAAGTGTTTATTTGCCGAGCAAATTTGCAATTCCGTATATGATAAAAAATAATGGCGGTAGCATTGTTAATATTTCAAGTATAGGTGCAATTTTACCTGATGTGTCAAGGTTGGCTTATGGTGTTTCAAAAGCAGGAATTAATTTTTTAACGCAAAATATCGCAGTACAATATGCACGTCAAAATGTAAGGTGTAATGCAATTATGCCAGGCTTAATTGCAACTAATTCAGCAATGAACAATATGAGCAAAGATTTTATTGAGACTTTTTTAAAACACGTTCCAATAAAACGATTTGGTAAACCAGAGGATATTGCAAATGCAGTTTTATTTTTTGCCAGTGATCAATCTGCATTTATTACAGGGGAAACACTTCCTGTTGCAGGTGGTTATGGTCTTCCAGCGCCTCTTTATGGTGAAAATGTTATGCAATAACAAGAAATCCATAAGAAAAGACTTTAGGCTACTTTTATTTTTCTGAATATTTAGTATAATTAAACTATTAGGAAAAAGATAGGGGGAAATGTAGAATGAAGTCAATAAAAGCACAAATAATCTTAACAATGAATCTTATCAGTATTATCTCTATTTTTTGTATAGGTGGATTCTTCATTTATCAGATGATTAGCGCTAATGTGAATGCAAGAGAAACTTATCGTACACAGCTTGAAGAAAAGTATAATGATGAGTTTCGATTACAAGTGCAAAATGTAGTTAGTTTAGTAGAAAAATTTCATCAGGATCAGGAAAAAGGATTGTTAACAGAAGAACAGGCGAGAAAACAAGCAGCAGATTTAGTAAGAGAGCTGCGCTATGATGATGGCAAAGGATATTTTTGGATTGATACAGCAGAGGGGATAAATGTTGTTTTATTAGGACGCCCGGCAGAAGGAAAATCTAGAATTAATGATGTTGACCCGAATGGTGTATACTACATAAAAGAAATCCTTCAAAATGGACAAAAAGATGGTGGTGGCTATTCGGAATATTCTTTTCCAAAGCCTGGTGAAAGTGAGCCATTAAAAAAACGTGCATATAGTATAGCGTACAAGCCTTATAATTGGGTAATTGGCACAGGGAACTGGGTGGATGAAATCGATAAAAAATCAGCAATCTATAATGAGAGCCTTAATGAAAATTTGAAAAAAGATATTTTACTTGCTATAGGTATTCTGATTGTAATTCAAATGATTGTTTTATTTATTTCAGTTTATATTGGACGATATTTTGCTGCACCAATTATTGCTGCGACGAATAAAATTGATAAGTATTCAAAAGGCGATTATTCCCATGATGGAAGTTTAGCAGTTTTTCAGCGAAAAGATGAAATTGGCACGATGATTAAAGCACTCTATCTTTTAGATTTAAATATGCGAAATTTATTAAAGTCAATTTCAAGCTCTTCTGAGCATGTAGCATCTGCATCAGAAGAACTCACAGCAAGTGCGGACCAATCGGCTTTAGTTAGTGGACAAATTGCAACATCTATTACAGACGTAGCAGCTTCCTCAAATCAACAAGTGGATGCGATAAACTCTGTCTCTTCCGTTGTTCAGCAATTATCTGCAAGCATTGAAGAAGCATCGGCAAATGCATCTCTGTCAGCAGATAAAGCTTCTCAAGCAGCTGAGACCGCTAAAACAGGTGGTGCGGATGTATATAATGCAATTAATCAAATGAATTTAATTGAAGCTGCAGTGAATGATTCAGCAGAAGTGGTAAGAAAATTAGGAGAACGGTCAAAAGAAATCGGAATGATTGTTGATACAATTTCAGGAATTGCTGGACAAACTAATTTATTGGCACTAAATGCAGCAATAGAAGCGGCACGTGCGGGAGAACATGGACGTGGCTTTGCAGTTGTTGCTGAAGAAGTAAGAAAACTTGCAGAGCAATCACAAGATGCAGCAAAACAAATTGCAAATTTAATTCATGAAATTCAAGGTGATACAGATAATGCTGTACTTTCTATGGATAAAGGTACAAAAGAAGTGCAAGATGGAACAAAAGTAGTGATCAGTGCGGGAGAATCGTTTAAGGAAATTGTAAATTTAGTAGAAAGTGTTGCACAGCAATCTAGAGGGATTGCTGCAACGATTCATGAAATGGCTACAGGAACAGAACAAATTGTAATTTCTGTACAGTCAATTGATGAAAGGACAAAAAGAGTAGCTGAAGAATCAGAAACGGTATCAGCAGCAACTGAAGAACAAACTGCATCTGTTAATGAAATTGCTACAGCTAGTCAGTCCTTAGCGACGATGGCACAAAAACTACAAGTGGAAGTAAATAAATTTAAAATTTAGACAAATAATTATGGGTAAAGGTTGTAGTTTTTACTGCAACCTTTATTTTATAAAATAGTTATATAAAGAAGGCTTTCAGATAAGATTTATTTTTGTTGAAAATCCATTAAATAGAATGATTTTGTCATATTTTTGTCGTGAATTTTTGATAAAATAACTTCAAGAAATAGGCAGAGGTGATAATAATGAATAAAAATTTACGTTTTTTATATTGTATGAATTGGACATTGCTTATCATTGGCATCGTTTGTCTAGTTACGGGTTATATTTTAGATTTTCATATTTTCCGTGAGATCTTTGTTCGATCAACAATGGGAATTTTTAAACAGGTGCATAAATGGAGCGGTTATTTTTTCACAGCGTTCTTACTTTGGCATTTGCTTAATAAATGGGGATGGTTTAGCGGAATGACAAAAAAATTAAAAGAAATAAAAGAGGAGTAGAGTTTAAATTATGCTAAAATTTCTTGAAGATTTAGCATAATTTTTTTATCAGATATTGATTTCAACGCAAAATCGCGGTATTATATCAATAGATTAGCACTCACGACGTTAGAGTGCTAACAATAATACTGAAAAAAGGGGTTTGAATAATGGCAAAAGAAATGCGCGAGTTTCAAGCTGAAACGAAACAATTACTGGACTTGATGGTTCATTCTATTTATACGAATCGTGAAATATTTTTGAGGGAATTGATATCTAATGCGTCAGATGCGATTGATAAACTTCGTTTTGAATCATTGACGAATAAAGAATTACTAGAAGGCAAAGAAGATTTTGAAATTTTCTTAGTCCCAGATAAAGAGAGTCATACATTAACGATTTCTGATAATGGGATTGGGATGACTTATGATGAAGTGATTGAAAATGTCGGAACGATTGCAAAATCAGGCACAAAAGCATTTTTAGAAAAATTAAAAGAAGAAAAAGAATCTACGACGGATAAAGATTTAATTGGACAATTTGGTGTAGGTTTTTATTCTGCATTTATGGTAGCGGAAAAAGTAACTTTAATCACACGCAAAGCCGGCGAAACGAAAGCAGTAAAATGGGAATCCACAGGTGACGGTAGTTACAGTATTGAAGAAACGGAAAAAGAAACGCGTGGGACAAGCATCATTTTAACGCTTGGTGAAGAATTCTATGGTGATAAAGCAGAGGAAGACTTTACGAATGAATATGCTTTAAAAGCATTAGTAAAAAAATATTCCGATTACGTTCGCTTCCCAATTAAAATGAATTTTGAACTTGAAGAAACACCAAAAGATGATGAAGGAAAAGAAATTGAAGGGGCTGAAAAAGTAAAACGTATTGAAGTACGTACATTGAATTCTATGCGTCCACTTTGGACAAAGAATAAGAGCGAAATAAAACCAGAAGAGTACACTGAGTTTTATAAAAATTTATTCCATGAGTGGGAAGAACCGTTTGAAGTGATTCATTCCAAAGCAGAAGGTACAGTGGAATATACGACGATGTTATTCCTGCCAAAACGTGCACCATATAATTTATATCATACGGATTATGAACCTGGCATTCAATTATATTCTCGTCATGTATTTATCATGGATAAATGTAAAGAATTATTGCCAGATTACTTACGGTTCGTGCGTGGGCTTGTAGATTCACCAGATTTTTCTTTGAACATTTCTCGTGAACTTTTACAACAAAGTCGTGAATTAAAATTAATTGGGAAAAATCTTGAAAAGAACGTATTGAAGACTTTAGATAAAATGCTTAAAAATGAGCGTGAAAGATATGAAACGTTCTGGAATGAGTTCGGGAAATCCTTTAAAATTGGCGTCTACACTGCTCCTCAAGATAGCAGCAAATTAAAAGACTTATTGCTATTTGCTACATCTAAAGAAGGCACAGCCCTTACAACATTAAAAGAATATATAGAAAGAATGCCGGAAAGTCAAAATTTAATTTACTATGCAACTGGTAAAGATGCAGCTACTATTGAAAGATTACCGCAAATGGAATTATTGAAAGAAAAGGGCATTGAAGTTCTATACTTATATGATAATGTAGATGAATTTGCTATTGAAGCATTACGTGAATATGGTGATAAGAAATTCCATTCTGTAAGTCGTGGCGATTTAAATCTCGATGATGTAGAATCACAAGAAGTTAAGAAAGAAACAGAAACAATTGCGAAAGATAACGAAGATTTAATCAAGGCAGTGAAAGAAAATTTAGAAGGCAAAATTGCTGATGTGAAAATTAGTAACCGTCTAAAATCAAGCGCTGTTTGTTTAGTCAGCGGCGATAACGGCATCAGCTTGTCAATGGAACAGGTTTTTGCTGAAGCAAATAATCCAATGTTTAAAGCAAGTCGTATTTTAGAAATCAATCCACATCATGAAGTATTTAGCAGGCTACAATCACTTCATAATGGCGAGCAGAACGATACCTTTAAAGATTACTGTGAAATGCTTTATGCACAAGCTTTATTGATTGAAGGCATCTTGCCAGAAGATCCAATTGGTTTTGCAAATAAAATTGCAAAATTGATGGCGGACAAGTAATTTTAGGTAAGGTTAGTTTTTCAAAGAATTTTCAAAGAAAACTATAAGATAATAGAAGATGTAGATGAACCCATTTACTTCATCACAAATGTACTTACCTCACTAAGTACACACATCCATTTTATCTTATTCGAAAATAATCAGAGCTTTGGCTCTGATTATTTTTGTTTGTATAGCCATGAAAAAAGTGCCTGCAATGGCACTTTTTATCCAGAGATAGGATTCAGATAAATTGAAAACGCCACCTAAATCAAGACTACTTCATTTTGATAATGGCAATTTGATTATTACGGTAGTTCCCTCCTTTAATTGGCTGTCAATTGTAATACTTCCGTCATGCTGTTCGATAATCCATTTGGCTAAGGAGAGGCCGAGACCACTGCCGCCTTTATGACGAGATTCGTCCACTTGATAGAACCTGTCAAATAATTTAGGCAGGTGATGCTTGGCAATACCTTCTCCTGTATCGTTAATTGTAATAATACATTTATCATAAGAAATAGTAAGCTTGGTTGTAATTATGCCATTAGTATCTGTATGACGTATTGCATTGTCTAAAATGATGGTGAGGACTTGACGAATTTTAGGTTCATCAGCAAGTATCGTTGTCGGAGTGAATGATGAATAGTTAAGTCGTAAGGATTTTTTCTCGGCTAATAATTGAATGGATTTCAATGTATCGATAATTAATTCATCAATTCGAATTTTTTTCATGCTTAGTAGCTGTTGTTTAGCATCGGCGCGTGCCAAAAATAACAGAGAGTTAATAAGCTGTGACATACGAGTTGTTTCTTCTTGAATATTATGAATCCAATGAGTGTTTTCATCGATAGTTTCTTTGCTGTTTGCTCCTTTTAAAATATCTAAATTGGTTTGAATAATTGTTAATGGCGTTCTTAATTCATGCGAAGCATCAGATACGAAATTCTTTTGATTTTTTAACGCCTTACGAATTGGTGCTATTGCTTTGTTTGCCATGAAGAAACTTGCAGCAAAGGAAAGAAGTGCACAGCAGAGTCCAACGAGAAGAAATATGTAGAGCTGAGATTGTAACAACTCATTTTGTCTAGATAAATCATTACATACAATTAGCGTTTCGGAATCGCTTAACATTGTTTTGGTGTAGATGATGTCCGTATTAACAAAAGAAATTTTTCCTTCAGTTTGAGGAAGTGTTAAAATCTTTTCAACAAAGGCAGGGATTAAATCATCTTTAATAGTAATTCCTGAGGAACAAGCAATAATTTTTTGATCTTTTACCTTTAAATAAAAAAAACTGGGTTCTGGTGGGGGAATCATACCAATGATTGTTGGGGGATGCTGACGCTTGCGTTCTGGAATATCTGTAAGCTGGCCAGACCTAATTTCCTCACTTAGTTTACTCATCACGTGATAAGAACCTTGATTTACGCCATAGTTTGTTAACATAAAGGTACCTGTGATAAGAACTGTAAATAATGCCATAATAATAGCGACGTTAATAAAAGTTAATTTTAAACGCAACTTGTTAAACATCAGTATCCTCCTCAAATGAGTACCCAATACCACGGATTGTTCTTATATTAGGAATGTTAAGCTTTTTGCGCAGGTAATAGATATAAAGATCCACATTGGAAATATTAGCATCACTGTCGTAGCCCCAGATTTTCTCCATGATTCGCTCTTTGGTAATCACTTGTCCGACATTATGCATAAGCAGTGATAAGAGAGCGGCTTCTTTTGCTGTTAATTGAATTTTTTCATTACCTTTGATCGCTTCTCCGTGCAGAATGTGAAGCGTAAGATCACCAATAGAAATGGTATTGTCTGTTGTTTTTTTATTTGTACGGCGTAACAATGCTTTAATACGTGCAAGAAGTTCTTCTGTAAAAAATGGTTTGATTAGATAATCATCTGCTCCACACTCTAAACCTTCCACTCGGTCACTAGGAGCATCTTTTGCTGTTAAAAAAAGTATAGGGATAGTAAGTTTTAATTTTCGTATTTCTTTTAATACAGATAAACCGTCTAAATGTGGCAACATGCGGTCGAGAATAATTACATCATAGGGATTTGTACAAGCCATATTTAATCCTGTTAATCCGTCTAAAGCTGTATCGACTGTATAACCGGCTCGCCTCAACAGGACAGTTAATGCTTCGCTTAACTTAACTTCATCTTCAATTAAAAGTAATTTCATGATAAAATCCTTTCATTTGCATTCTATAGCATTTTTACTATATCGCATAATTCTTTGAAGAAAATTTGTTTTTTATGAAAAATTCATCTAATATATAGTATAAAGTATAAAGAAGTAATAGAATAGTCATAATCTATTGAAAGAAAAACGTCAATAAAGTAAATTATTTAAAATTTAAAGGGGATAGAGAATGAAAAAATTTTTTCAAGAATTAAAAATTAGTGAGAATTTGTGCAAAGTTTTAAAAGAAAATGGAATTACAGAGGCGACACCTGTCCAAACAGCGGCTATTCCAGCGATAAGAAGTGGGAATGATGTTGTTGTGCAAGCACAAACGGGAACAGGGAAAACACTGGCTTTTTTATTGCCGATTATGGAAAAAATAAAAGTGAATGTGCCAGTTGCACAATCTCTAATTGTTGCACCAACACGAGAATTAGCACTTCAGATTACAGCCGTTGCACAAAAGATTGGTGCGCCAATAGGTGTGCGTTCCCTTACTGTTTATGGTGGACAGGCAGTAGATAGGCAAGTACAAAAGCTAGGACAGAATCCACATATTATTATTGGAACGCCAGGGAGGATTCTTGACCATTTACGTCGTAAAACGCTGGATTTATCTAGTGTGAACAAAGTGGTTTTAGATGAAGCGGACCAAATGATGCATATGGGATTTATTGAAGAAGTTGAAGGAATTTTGAAAGAAACTGCTGGAGATCGTCAGTTGATGTTTTTCTCGGCGACGATTCCTGATAGGATTCGTGGATTATCTCGCCACTACATGCGAATGCCGCAAGATATTAATATTAAGTCAGAGACGATTACATTAGAGGGTATAGAGCAAATTATTATTGATACAAATGAAGCATCAAAACTAGATCAATTATGTGCGATGATTAATCAATATCAGCCATATCTAGCAATGGTATTTTGTCATACAAAACAACGTGTTATACAAGTGACTGCGGAACTTGCAAAACGTGGGTATTTAGTTGATGAATTGCACGGAGACCTTACGCAAGCGAAGCGTACCCTTGTTATGCGGAGATTTGCTACTGCGAAATTGCAGGTTCTTGTAGCTACGGATATTGCTTGTCGTGGGCTAGACATTGAAGGTGTAACCCATGTATTTAATTATGATATTCCACATGATGTGGAAACATATATTCATCGGATCGGTAGAACTGGACGCGCTGGTGAAATTGGCAAAGCGATTACTTTTGTTAATGCTCGTCAATACGATTATCTTCGCATGATTGAGCAGGGAATTCAAACTAGAATTCAGAAGGAAAAGGCAACAGTAAAAGCAAACAAAGAGCAGGTGGCGAAATCTTCAAAAGAAGGAAATGAAAAGAAAAATGAAAAAACCGAACAGCAAAAACGTGCGCCATTAAGCAAATATGCAAATCGCAAAGGCAGTGGCCATGGTGGAGTGAATCAGCGCAGTCGCCGTAAACCAAAGCCAACAGGGCAACAAAGTCGCGAAACTGCATCGCGCAGACCGAAGAAACGACGATAATTTAGATAAAGCCGCCTTTGGGCGGTTTTTTTCTTGCTTAAAATTACTATAGGCGCTATAATATAAATGGGCATATGCTCAATTGGAGGTCGGCTGTAATGGTGAGAATACGTTGTTGTGGTATTGTCGATGACTTTCCTAGATGCAAGAGATTTTTAGCGGAAGCAGAGAATGCGGAAACAATACTTTTGCAGGTGGAAGAGTATGAGGCGATTCGATTGAAAGATTATGAAGGTCTGGAGCAAAATGAAGCCGCAAAAATAATGGGGCTTTCAAGAGCAACTTTTCAAAGAGTATTGCAGTCGGCAAAACAAAAAGTTGCAGAAGCTTTAGTTAAAGGCTGCAATATATTGATTGAAGGGGGATTTTTTAAAATGGCAAACAGAAAATTTGAGTGTCAGGATTGCAAACATGTATGGGAAGTAGCACCTTGTAGTGAAGGTGGTAAACATGGATATGAAATTGAGTGCCCGAAATGCGGCAGCTTAAAAAAGATTAAATTAATGAATGGTGAACGTCATGTTTGTGGTGGTGGGCATCATGGGCAAAATGGTCATGGATGCTGCGGTGGGCATCACTAAGAATAGATAAAAATCTAAGAAAAGGCAAAGGTATAGATTGATATACTTTTGTCTTTTTTTGTAGGAAAAAAGAAATTGTACAAAATATACAAAATATTTTGCATATTAAAATATTTTTATGTATAATTAATATGTAGAATTTAATAAATAAAAATAATGAAATGATAGGAGGAAGAAAATTGAATTTATCTGTAAAAATCTTAATTTCATTGATTCTAGCAATTATTGCCGGATTAATCGCTGGGGCGGAAAACCTACCTTGGATTAAGCTGTGGATTGCACCAATTGGGACAATGTTTATCAATTTAATCAAAATGATGATCGTTCCAGTTGTTATGGCATCAATTATCGTAGGTGCAGCTAGTTTGGGTGATACGAAAAAGTTAGGTAGAATTGGCGTAAAAGTTATGGCATTTTACTTAATTACTACAGCCATTGCGATGATTATTGGGTTAGGTGTTGCTGGTGTAGTTCATCCTGGTGATGGGATTACCATTGCAGCAGAGGCAGCAAAAACAGATGTAAAAGCTGCTCCGACAATTATGGAAGTAATTGTTAACATGGTTCCAGCCAATCCGTTAAAAGCGATGACAAATGTGGACATGTTACCGATTATCGTATTTTCATTGATTATTGGTATTGGAATTACGCATGTTGGGCAAAAAGCATTGCCATTACAAAATTTCTTTGAAGCGTTGGCGGAAGTGAGTTATAAAATTATTACTCTTATCATGGAACTTGCTCCATATGGTGTATTTGCGTTATTATTACCAGTTGTTGCGGCAAACGGACCAAAAGTTTTATTGCCTTTATTATCTGTAATTATTGCGGCATTTGCTGCTAGCATTCTCCATGCTGTTATTACTTATGCAAGTGTAATACAAGCAGTAGGGAAAATGAGTCCGATTAAATTCTTTAAGGGTATGGCTGAAGCGATGATGATTGCATTTACTACTTGTAGCAGTGCAGGTACGCTTCCAGTTAATATGAAGAACTGTCAAGAAAAGCTTGGTGTATCTAAAGAAGTTTCTAGTTTCGTATTACCATTGGGGGCTACCATCAATATGGATGGTACAGCAATCTATATGAGTGTTTGTACATTATTTATTGCGAATGTATATGGTGTTGACTTAACTGCAGCACAAATGTTAATCGTAGTGTTAACTGGTACTTTGGCTTCTATTGGTACAGCTGGTGTCCCAGGTGCCGGGATGATTATGCTAGCTATGGTATTACAAGCAGTTAACCTTCCACTAGAGGGAATCGCGTTGGTTGCTGGTATTGATCGTGTACTTGATATGTGTCGTACGACTCTAAATATTACAGGTGATGCGGCAGCAGCAGTTGTAATTAACAAAACGGAAGAAAATAAATAAGATAATTTCGTCATACGATGATGATAAGTGAGATGATGTGTAGAGAGATTTTTCTTTCTTTGCACATCATTTTTTTGTAGCGCTTCCATAGAAAAAGGATTTTCGCGATTGGAGGAGAATTTTTAAGTCGGAATAAGTGAAAGCAAGTGAGGGAGATTTTAGATGTTACAAAAGAATAAAGCAACGTTTTTATTGTTTTTAATGATGATTTTATTTATACTCAGCTATCCATATCGCGATGGTTTTTGGGGCGGCCTATTCAATGCTGGGATGCTTGCGGCTGTTATTGGGGGCTTAGCTGATTGGTTTGCTGTGCGAGCATTGTTTGAGAAGCCATTGGGAATAGGTTATCGAACAGAAGTAATCCCGCGTAATCGCGAACAGATTTTTTGCGATATGATTACGTTTATTAGTAAAGATTTACTTGGAAAAGAAAACATCATAAGGGTTTTAGATCGTTATTCATTAATGAAGCTAGCGCTTACCTATGTTGATGAATCAAAAGGTGATGAAAAAATCAAACAATTTCTTTATCAGATGGTTACCCTTTTTCTTAAAGAATCGAATAAAGAGCAGTTAGCTAAAATTTTAGAAAATTTATTGCAAGAAAAAGTAAAAGAAATGAATACAATTAAACCGGTGATTGAAGCTTTGATTCATATGCTTGAGCGTGATGAAGAAGATGCTTTCATTAAAGAATTACTCGTAGAATTGGAAGTATATGTTCACCATCCTGCTGTTGTAGGCGTAATTGAGCAAATTGTAACGCAGATTAAACGGCAATATACTGGTCAGACAGAAATGCGTGAAATGGCAAGTCGTTTCTTAGACTTATCAGAAGAAAAAATTGCAAAAATGGTACAGAGAGAAATTATTCAATATTTGCATGACTTACAATTTCGTACACATCCACTAAGAATTGATTTGAAAGTTCGCATCATTGAATGGTTACTTAATCAGAAAGAAAATAAACAACTTGAAGAAAGTTTAAACCAATTCTTAGAATATATGATTAACGAAAAACTAAATGTAAGTAATGCGATTGTAAATTTTTTAAACGTTCTTTTGGAAGAGCAAAAAATGAATTTAAGACGCTTAATTGATCAAATTGTTGATAATCAAATTCAACGATTGCGTAGTGATGATAAATTGCAGGAGAAATGCGAGCAATTTATGAAAGAAATCGTTATGCATGTTATTTCTGAAAAACATATTGTTTTAGAGATGAAAATACGAGAAAAATTAGATGGATTGTCTAATGATGATTTGAAGAATCTTGTGGAAAATCGGGTGGGGGACGACTTGCAGATGATTCGTATTAATGGTTCTGTTGTAGGCGCAATAGCTGGTATGATGCTTTATGTCCTTACATTTCTTGTAGAAAGGTTTGTTTAAGATGCAAAGAAGGCTTAATCAAGCAGACAAAGCTTTAGGGGTTGCTGCAATTTTATTTGTTATTTGTCTGCTATTAAAAATTTATTATCCGCAATCTATTTATATTAAAGGATTGTTATTTTGTGCAGAAGCTGCGTTGATTGGCGGGATAGCCGACTGGTTTGCTGTTACAGCGTTGTTCAAAAAACCGCTTGGTTTCCCTTATCATACGGAAATTATTCCGCGTAAACGTCAGCAAGTCATTGAAGGGTGTATTAAACTCGTACAAAAGGAATTTTTTACGAAAAAGCAAATGTTGTTATGGTCTAAAGAAGGAGGATTTATCGACTATATATTGGCCTACGTAGAAAAAAATAATTTTCAAAAGGAAATCAGCAGAAGAATTCTAGATTATTTTGAGCAGTTATTATCTTCTCTGAACGCAGAAGCGTTGGCAATGCAGCTTGACATGTTAATTCATGAAAAAGTGCAGAACACGAAGTTATTGCCCCAAGTAAAGAATATGATGATAGACTTTATCAATTCTGAGAAAGGGTCTACACAAATAGATATTTTGCTTAAACGGGCGATCCAAAAGGTAGAAGAAGGCGCGATTAACGATAAAGTGAAAGCTTATTTGGAAGAGTATCTGGAGGAAAAGAGTCAAGGGCTATTATCGATGATGATGATGTTTATGGCAAAGCAAAGCAATGTTTTAAATGTTGATGAAATTGCCCAAACTGTACAGGCGCAACTTATTTATACCCTTACAGAGATGCGTGAAAACCATAACCATCAGATGCGAAGAGCTTTGATAGATGAGCTTAAAAATAGTCTGCACCGTTTACCAGACAATATTGAATTATGTCAAAGCTTTGAATCTTTAAAGATGAGCGTTTTTAGCGGATTACAAACCAAGCAGTTATTAAAGGAATTAATTGAATCTATAATAATATCCTTAAAGCGCCCTGAGTCTGAGGAAAATGCACTCGTGAGGCAGGGTCCTTTAGTTGAAATTATTACAACAAATGTTGAGAATGCTTTATATACATTAAAGAATGATATTGTGTTGAAGCGTAATTTAGAATCTTATCTCCAAGATGTTGTGGGGAGAGCATTACTTGAAGGGCGCAATATGATGGCAGTAATTATTCGCGATGTATTAGAAGGGTTAACAAAAGAAGAACTTAATCGATTAATTTATGAAAAAGTTGAAGAAGATTTAATTTGGATTCGAATGAATGGGTGTATAGTTGGGGCATCTATTGGCTGTATTATTTTTATTGGGCTACACTTGGTTGGATAGTTTAAAAAAGACTTTTCTAAAATGAAAAGTCTTTTTTTCGTTGGGGATAATATCCATACATATTTTTTTTTATTAGGGGGAAGTTTTTGATAGGTAGTGTGAAAATAAAGACACTGTTAACAGTGGATAAAGGATAAGTGTATGGAGAATATTGCGGGCAATTTTATTATGATCTTCATTTTATTGGCCAACTTTTTATTTGTTTTATTTATTTTATGTATTGAAAGAAAGAATCCTTCTTTAGCCTTAAGTTGGATTTTAGCGTTAGTGTTCTTACCGATTATCGGGTTTATTTTGTATTTATTATTTGGTACTAATATTGTGATTCGGAAGAAGAAAACTTTGGAAATGAAAAGACAACAGGATCTTTTTTATCATCTAAGTACTATTACAAGAATAAAGCTTAAAGGTGATTCTTTAGCATTACAGCATAACGAATTATTTACTTACCAGAAGCTACTGAATTTTAATTACAATGTTGGCGCATGTGCCTGTACGTTTCATAATGATGTACAAATTTTTATTGATGCCCAAGAAAAATATTTTCAACTTTTACATGATATAGAACAAGCTAAGGAGAGTATTCATTTACTATATTTTATTATTCGTGATGATAAAATTGGCAGAAAAATTATTGCAGCTTTGGCTAAGAAAGCAAAAGAAGGAGTGAAGGTAAGGCTTCTTTATGACCATGCTGGCTGTATTTTGACACCAAGTAGAACTTTTGCACCTATTATTGCCTGTGGTGGAGAGGTGAAACGTTTTTTCCCTATTAGTATAAGCAATTATTTAAGAGTGAATTTTCGTAATCATCGAAAGATTGCTGTTATAGATAGTAAAATCGGGTATTTAGGTGGAATGAATATCGGGGATGAGTATATGGGGCTTAGTCCCGAACATTCTCCTTGGCGGGATACGCATTTAAGAATCCAAGGCGAAAGTGTTTATTTTCTTCAATCTAGATTTATTGAGGACTGGTTATTTGCATGTAATTATCGTAATGTTGAGCAGTTTTCTGATAGTGAAAAGTTTTTTCCACCGGTGAATCAAGAATGTATTATTCCAATGCAAATTGTTTCTAGTGGACCAGATACGGCTGAGGAAGAAATAAAATGGAACTTAATGAATTTATTAAATTCGGCAAAATCTACTGTATGTATTCAGACACCTTACTTTGTACCAGATGAATCATTTATTGAAGCAATAAAAATAACTGTTTTATCAGGAATTAAAGTTATGATTATGATTCCGCATAAAACGGATAATATGGTTGTGCATAAGGTAAGTTTATCTTATCTAGGTGAGCTTCTTGACTATGGAGTTGAGGTTTTCTTATATCCAGGTTTTTTGCATGCAAAGATGATGGTAATTGACGAAACTGTTGCAACAATTGGATCGGCAAATATGGATATGCGCAGTTTTTCTTTGAATTTTGAAGTGAATGCGTTTTTTTACAATGAGGAATTTGCAAAACGCTGTAAAAGAATTTTTTCTGACGATATGAAAGAGGCTCGCCCCTTTACATTGCAAGAATATAATAATCGCAATTGGGGCGAGCGGATGATCGAAGGTATTTTTCGGTTATTAGCTCCGTTGTTATAATTTTACTTTGTTGGCACAGGATTTAATTAATTCTAAAACGATGGTGGCTGTTTTATAAAGATCTTCTTCAAGGATAAACTCTTCTGTTGTATGGACTTTGCTCATTCCTACACCTAGTACAGCACATGGAAGACCTTTAGCATTAAAATAGTTGGCATCACTGCCTCCTCCAGTTGCAGCAAGCTCTAAATTAATATGTGCATTTTTTATTGCTTCTGTTGCAATTTGGATTAATTGACTGCTGGTATCAAGTTCGTAAGAGGAATATTCATGCTCTAAAATAATATCTATGCTGGCTTTATTCTCTATCGCTACTTTGGAAAATGTATCTGACATATGCTTTGTTTGATTCGCTAATTTTTGCGGAGAACAACTACGGGCTTCACAGAATATTTCTACGTATTCTGGAACAATATTTGTTGCAATACCGCCATGAATAATACCGATATTCGCTGTTGTTTCTTCATCAATTCTTCCAGATTTCATAGTGGCAATTGCTTTGCTGGCGATGGTAATTGCATTTATGCCACTTTCAGGAGCAATACCAGCATGAGCGGATTTTCCTTTGATTTTAGCAGTGATATTATCCTGTCCTGGCGCTTTGATAATAACTTTACCTGGATTGCCGCTAGAATCTAGGCAAAAGCCAAAATCTGATTTAATCCATTCTTTATCTAGGTATTTTGAGCCGTTGAGTCCGCCTTCTTCGGCTACAGTAAAAATCACTTGAATGCCGCCATGGGGAATTTCTTTTTCTTCAACGATACGAATAGCTTCGAGAATACTGGCGATACCCGCTTTATCATCACCGCCAAGAATGGTCGTGCCATCAGAGGTAATCATTCCATTTTTTAAACGGGGTTTTACGTTTTCACAAGGGTTAACACAGTCCATATGAGCGGATAATAACAAAGTGGGTGTATTTGCTTTAGTGCTATTCAAATAGGCGATTACGTTACCACAATTGCCACCAAAAGACTCGCCTGTTTTATCTTCAGTTACGGTTAGCCCAATATCCGTTAAGAGATTTTTTAAATAATCTGCTATTTGGCGTTCATTTCCTGTAGGCGAAGATATTTTTACTAAAGTCAAGAATTCTTCTAATATACGTATTTTATTTATCATGAAATCACCGTCCTTTAGTTATTTTTATATATTTTTTGACAATATTATAGATTTATCCTGCCAATAGTATAGACTATTTTGTTTGATGGCAAACATATTAATTCCTAGATAAATTAATTTGCAAATAAATTTAAAGTAATATTTGCATAAATCATTATAAAGATGTTATCATAAAAATATTTGCTATATAAAATCAATTAAGAATAGGAAGAAGGTTTAAATTTTGAAATTAAAAGGAAATTTGATTTTATTACTTGTCGCTATGATTTGGGGCGTGGCTTTCGTTGCGCAGCGGGCAGGAATGGAATATATTGGACCATTTACTTATACGGGAGTACGTTTTGCTTTGGGGTGTTTCTCCTTGTTGCCACTTTTATATTATTTCCGTGATTCAAAAGAGGAGAAGGATAAGCAGGATAGCAAAACAAGTGCTTGGAAAGTTGGCTTATTTACAGGTTTAATTATGTGTATTGCGGTGTCATTACAGCAAATTGGTTTAATCTATACAACTGCCGGTAAGGCGGCTTTTGTTACGTGTTTATATATTATATTTGTTCCGTTAGTTGGGTTTCTTTTAAAACAGCATATTAGTGGAAGTACATGGTTTGGTGCATTCTTATCTATCATAGGACTATATTTTCTTTGTGTAAAAGAAGGATTTTATATGGAATATGGTGATTTATTGGTTGTAGGAAGTGCTTTTTTTTGGACAGTACATATTTTGGTGATTGATCGTTATGCAAAAGCAATTAATTCAATTCAATTGGCATTTTTTCAGTTTTTCTTTTGTGCTTTATTTAGTGGGATAGTAGCAATCGTGGCAGAAACGATTTCTTTAGCAAGTATTATCGATTGTGCAGTACCAATTGCTTATGGAGGGTTAATGTCAGTTGGTGTTGCTTATACGCTTCAAATTGTAGGTCAAAAATATGCAGAGCCTGCGCATGCTGCGGTTATTATGAGTATGGAGACTGTATTCGGTGCATTAGCAGGTTATTTCTTATTGGGGGAAATTCTTGGAGTAAGAGAGCTAACCGGTTGTACGTTAATGATGATTGGTATGTTAGTGACTCAAATGGGCGGATTTAAACAATTAAAAGAAAAAATTAAACGGTATCAAAATTCGTCTGCTACGGAGTAACTTGGAGGCGTTTTTATGAATTGGCAGAGAAATTTATGGACATTATGTTTTAGTGTTATTTTTTCAGCGGCGAGCTATACGATGATTATTCCGTTTTTACCGGTATACTTACTAGAATTGGGCGTATCGGAAGGCGATATTTCTTTATGGTCAGGTGTAGTATTTTCTGCTAGCTTTTTAATTGCAGCAATTATGGCACCGATATGGGGGCGATCTGCGGATAAAAATGGGAAAAAACGAATGGTTCTTAGAGCTGGCTACAGTTTAGCCGCTTGTTATGTGCTAGGTGCAATTGTAACGAATCCATTACAATTGCTAGGAGTGAGAATTTTGCAAGGATTCGCTAATGGATTTTTGCCTGCCTCATTGGCAATTGTGGCATCAAGTGTGCCAAATGAAAAACTCGGGTTTAGTTTAGGCTGTATGCAGACGGGATTATTGATTGGCAGTATTATAGGTCCTTTGCTGGGAGGAACTTTATCACATTACTTAGGAATGCGTATGGCCTTTTTTGCAGCGGCGGGTGCATTGTTTCTCGTTACGGTTGCAGTAGCTTTTTTGGTACAGGAGCCAGAGAGTACAATAAATAACAATCCAAAGGGTGGTTTGTTAGATGATTTAAAAATAGCTTGTAAAGCAAAAGTAATGCGCGAGTTACTTTTGCTTACTTTTGTCGTTCAATTAGCGATTATGGTATTGCAGCCGATTATTACTCTCTATATTGGAAAGTTGCAAGGCAGTATGGAAGGTGTGGCCTTTACTGCTGGCTTGGTATTTAGTTTAGGTGGATTTGCAGGTGCTTTTTCGGCACCTGTTTGGGGAAGAATTGGTCAAAATAAAGGGTATTTCAATGTATTGGCAATTACTTTTCTTGGTGCAGGGATCTTTTGCTTCCTTCAATTTTTTCCAAAAAACGTTTTTATGTTTGGAGCTTTGCAGTTTATGGTAGGAATTTTTATTGTTGGGATTAATCCGGCCATAAGTGCAATTTTAGTAAATGCAAGCGATGAAGGTTTTAGAGGACGTATATTTGGATTATTGACAACAGCAAATCAACTTGGTTCAATGGTTGGCCCTTTAGTGGGCGGCATGATTGCTACATTAATTGGTATTGAATTTGTTTTTGTTTTTACAGGAACTCTATTGATTCTTATTAGCATTGGTGTATTCATAAGATATATGAAAAAAAATAATGCCTAACTTATCATATCCGTTGCAAATTATTTGGGAATACCATAAAATTATATCAATAGAATATTTTGTAGAATGGTATAGGATTTTAAAAATATATGATGCTCTAAGGAGAAAAGAATGCAAGAAATCGCTTTGTTTGGTACGGTTTTTATTGATATTAAAGGATTTTCAAAGAATAAGTATGACCCAGTTGGGCGTAATGTAGGTAATGTACAGTTTATTCATGGTGGCGTCGGAAGAAATGTTGCAGAAGATATGGGAGTATTAGGAACACCTGTGACTTTTGTAAGTACCGTTGATGATACAGCAATGGGAATAGATGTAGAAAAACGTTTATGGGAATATAATATCAATACGGAATATCTAAAAAAAGTTGAACAAAATGGCATGGGGATGTTTATGGCGATTCTAGATAATAACGGGGATTTAGCAGGTTCGATATCAAGCCCTCCAGATTTCACTTTTTTTGAAACGTTGCTGGAAGAAAAATGTGAAGAAATTATCAAGAGATCTTCTCATGTAGCTCTGGAAATTGATTTAAATCAAAAAATCTCTAGAAAGATTGTAGATACAGCAAATCGCTTAAAGAAGCCCATTTATGGCTTACCAGGGAACTTATCTGTTATTTTAGCTGATAAAGATATTTTAATGGGGATGGAATGTTTCATCTGTAATGATATTGAAGCTGAAAAGATTTTCGACTGCTCTTTTGGAAATGATGATCTTGATTTAATTAAAGCAGAGGTTGAAAATTTTGCTAATAAAATGGAGATAAAATCAATGATTGTTACAATGGGAGAAAAAGGTGCGGTATATTATCAAAAATCAATGGCAGAAGCGGTATATCATAAAGTAAATCCTGTTAAGATGATTGATTCTACTGGAGCGGGAGATTCTTTTTTTTCTGGTGTAGTAAGTGCATTAGTACAAAATAAACCATTGGAAGAGTCTGTTAAGTTTGGTAGTGAAGTAGCGGCTTATACGATTCAATCAGCAGAAAGTACGTGTGTAGGATATAAACTTAAATAAAAGATTGGATTAAGAGAAATGGGATATTTTTGTGGAATTCATGAGTTTTTTTTAGAAAACATTGATGAAACTTATCGACAGTTCGCAGCTAAACTTTTACCGGAAGATACAAATCTTTTGGGAATAAGATTGCCGATTTTGAAAAAAATTGCCCAGGAAATAGCGAATAATGACTGGCGGAGTTTTCTAAGAAAAGAAAATGACTTATATTTTGAAGATTTCATGCTAAAAGGATTTGTTATTGGTAAAATACGTGGAAATATAGAAGTTATTTTGCCTTATATTCAAGAATTTGTGCCTAAGATTAATAATTGGTCTCTTTGTGATAGTTTTTGTGCGTCATTAAAAATTACAAATAAGAATAAAAAAGTAATGTGGGATTTTATACAGCCATATTTTCTGTCATCTCAAGAATACGAAATTCGTTTTGCGGTAGTAATGGCTTTGGATTTTTTTCTTGAAGATGAATATATTGAAAAAGTACTGCAAAGATTAGACTCTATAAAACATGAAGGTTACTATGTAAAAATGGCTGTCGCATGGGCACTCTCTGTTTGTTATATTAAGCATAAGAATCATACAGAAGAATTTTTGGGGAAGAATCGATTGGATGATTTTACATTTAATAAAGCGTTGCAAAAGATGATTGAGTCTCGTCGCGTAAATGCTTGCGACAAAGAAAGACTTAAAATCTTGAAACGTAAAAAAAATACTAATTATTAATTTTTCTCTATTAGGAATTAAAACTTTATTCGGATTGTAGTTGAGCTTTAGATAAATCGGTGATTATAATGTAGCTTTTAAATACAAAATATATTTAAAGTTTTGGTGACTAAATCACAGAAAAATAAATAAATTAGGGTATAATAAATAGTAAATTTATATTAAAGTGAAAAGGGGTTATAAACGTGAGTGTGATGAAAATTACAAAAAGTAACTTTGATGCAGAAGTAATTCATTCGGATATTCCTGTTTTACTTGATTTTTGGGCAGAATGGTGTACGCCTTGTAAAATGCTATCCCCAATCATACATGAAATTGCAAATGAAAATACGGGAAAAATTAAGGTCGGAAAAGTGAATGTTGACGAAGAGCCAGAGTTAGCTACGCAATTCCAAGTAATGAGCATTCCCATGTTAATTTTATTTAAAGAGGGGAAAGCTGTAAATACATCTATTGGATTTATGGATAAAGAAGCAATTAAAAAATTTCTTAAATAAACAAATTTAATACAATATAAAACCGCATCGGTAAATAATATCTACCGATGCGGTTTTATATTGTATGCGAAATTTCTTCTAGTAATTGGATAAATCCTAATAGTGAATTTAAATCTTTTTCATTTAATTGATTGATTTTTTGCATTAGTTTTAATCTTAATGGCGTTATCGTGGTAGACATTAATTTTTCGCCTTTTCCTGAAAGAATCCAAGACCGTGAATAACCATAATTGTCTTCTATTATTTTGGCTAAATGCAATGAGATATTTAGTTTTTTTCCATTAGCTAATAAGTTGATATAATTTGCACTAACACCTACGGTTCTTGCAAAATCAACTTGTTTAATATTTTGCTCTTCCAAGATTAAACGGAGTCGAGTTTGTAAAGTGGGCATAAAATTACTCCTTATCCTTATTAAAGCGGTTAACATGAATTTTATGATAAAAATATAAATAATAAGACTTTTATAAATATATCTTTGTAATTATACACAAAGATATATTTATTTTATTATAATATGCAACAAAGAAATATGCAAAGTAAATTTCCTTAGACATGAAAAATTGGACATTTCTAACTATAGTGATATGCAAATTATAGGGAAATAGTATTGACAGAGATTTATTAAAATTTTTTATCAAATAGTTTAGTTAATCTTATGATTTGGATGATAAAATTTTATCAAAAAATAAGTAAAGAGTTAGAAAATTTATGATTATTGTATAGTAAAGAGAGATTTCATATAAGTTTTGTATAAAATACTTATATGGGATTGACATTTATTTATTTTAAATGGTAATATTTTATATAGTTAGATAAAGTTAGATAAAATCGAGGAGGATGCGCATACTTGGTTATAACGAATGATAAATGTATTAGAGATTTTTTAAGATTTATGTATGAAAAATTGACTTGATAGTCGATGGTTTCATTATAGTATGCGATAGAAGCTTATGCAAAGATTTTCCACGTGCAACCTAAGGGTTGGGATGACTTTAGCACGCAATATATATAACGTAGATGGAAAAATGCTATTAGCGGTAGGAACGGTGCTCGATCAACAATATATTATGAAGTTGAAAAACTTATCTATTCCGGGGGTATATGTACATTTAGGTGACCAAGACTTTGACGTAGAACTTCCGGAAGAGGTTTTGTCAGAAGAAACAAAGATTTTAGCAACAAAAAATTTGTTTCGAACATTTCAAAAATGTCAGTTGACCAATAATTTAGATGTAAAAAAAGTTCAAAAAACAACACAAACAATTATAGAAAATTTATTGCAAAATAAAAACAATGTGCATCAGTTAACAGATGTTCGAAGATATGATAACTATACTTTCTATCATTCGATTAGTGTTTGTGCTTTGGCAACGATGTTAGGGATATTACGTGGATACTCACCTAAACGATTATCTGAGGTTTCTATTGGTGCGTTACTACATGATGTAGGTAAAGTCAAAATATCACCGAATATTCTTAATAAACCAGAAAAATTGACAGATGAAGAAATGCAGGTAATGAAGACTCATTCTGAAGAAGGTTTTAAAACTTTAAGGAAGAATCGTGAATTGTCTGTAGTTCCAATGCATGTTGCCTATCAACATCATGAGAAATTTGATGGGACGGGATATCCGAGAGGTTTAAAAGGTGATTCAATTCATGAATATGCTAGAATTGTAGCTATTGCAGATGTGTATGATGCTTTAACTTCTGATCGAGCATATAAAAAAGCGTGTCATCCGTATGAAGCTTACAAAATTATGATAGAAATGGTAAATAGCCATTTTGATCCTGAACTTTTCGAATTATTTTTTAATCATGTAGCAGTTTTTCCTGTGGGTACAACAGTTATGTTAAATGATGGAGGCTATGCTATTGTAATCGAGATTAAAAACGGTGAGACCTTTACTCCAAAAGTAAAATTTTTAGCTGATTCAAATTATAATAAAGTATCGGGGGAAGTTTGCGTTGATTTGGCAAAGCAAAGTCGGTTCTTTATTACAGATGTTTTAAACGATGTAGAAGTGTTTGATTTGTTAGATAGGACGAAACATGTACGTTTTGCGTAATTTAAAGTATTTTTTCTAACTTGGCTTTATCAAGAAGGATTACTTGACCACGGGATAATTTCACAATTCCTTCATTGGAAAAATATTTTAACATACGTGATACGACTTCGCGGGCACTACTGACGTATTTCGCAATTTGTTCGTGGCTCAAATAAATAATGTCGGAATTGTTTTTTTTACTTTCATTAAGTAAAAATAGGGCAAGACGTTTGTCAAAACTCATAAAGAGAATTTGCTGCATTGCCCACATAACTTCAGAGAAACGACGAATGGTAAGCTTAGAAGCAAAGTTTTCTACATAAATATTTTTATTATATAGTTCTTGAAAAAAGTTTGCATTTAAAAGCAATAATTCGGAATCCTGCTCAGCATCAATATGTACATCAAATGTAATGTTTTTTAAAACGCAGGATGCTGATAAAACACAGACTTCACCAGGGGTTAGGCGATATAATGTAATGTCTCTGCCATCTTCAGAGAGTAGATATACTCTGAGTTCGCCGCTTTTTACAATTAAAATCCCCATACAATCTAACTCTGCATGGTATATATGAGTTCCTTTTTTGTAATGAAGAAGGGCAATGTTATCCATGATTAAACTTTGATCAATAGGTGTTATCTTATCCCAAAAAGTTAATGTATTTCTTACAAAATCGATAGAATTCAATTTAGATCTCTCCCAATAATGCTATGGTAAAGGCAGTATCTTCTGATACTGCCTTTAATTATTTTTTTAAGTTCTTTATATATTTAATGACTTCACGTCCTGCAATTGCACCTTCGTGGACTGCTTTAGCAATTTGCAGCATACCACCGGTACAATCTCCAGCGGCATATAAACCAGGCAGGTTAGTAGCCATTCGTTCATTTACGGCAATATTTCTACCATTTAATGTGACACCAAGTTTTCTGGCTAAATCAGCACTTCCCGCAACTCCAATTGCAACGAATAGACCGTTTATCTTTTGCTCTGCAGCATTTTCAAATTCAATAGAGTCAATGATATTATTTCCGTTTATTTTATTGATTTTAGCGGTATTTACTTTAATAGACTCGGGAACTGAGGTTTTGGGCTCTTTTCCATCAGTAAGTAAAGTTACGGATTTTGCAACTGGAAGTAAGACTTGTGCTTCATGTAAAGCATAATTTCCATGGCCTAATACCGCGACATCTTTACCACGGTAAAAAAATGCATCACATTCTGCACAGTAACTTACCCCTCGTCCCTCAAGTTCTTTTAACCCTTTGATTCGAGGAATAGTTCGTATTGCGCCGGTAGTTAAAATCATTGACGGAGCTTTATATTCACCGTGATTTGTCTTAATAATATATTGTCCATCATAGCCTACGCCGACCACTTCGTCATTTATTATTTCAGCACCTAATCGTTTAGCCTGTGAAATACCTATATCGAGGAGTTCGGTCCCTGAAATAGGTTCGGCAAAACCATAATAATTTTCGATTTTTTCTGCTTTTTCTAAGGAACCGCCATCACGACCGATAATTAAGGTTTTTAGATTTGCGCGGCAGGTATATAATGCGGCAGAAATCCCTGCTGGTCCGTTTCCGATAATAATTGTGTCCATGATTTACACCTCCAATATCTTTATTATAGTTGATGTAATAAATTTCTACTACTTATTATTGGCAATATTTTTAGGATAATGTAAAAGCAATTCTATAAGAAGGATGAAAATACCTTTGAAAAAATTTTAATTATACAATATGTATAATTTTATGAATATTATTACATATTTTGCAGGTTTTTTCCTAGGCGAAAACGAATTAGAAAGAAAATATTTGAAATAATGGGGAACATGATTTTTTTTGTAAAAAGAAAAGGAGTGCTAAAAATGAAGAAAAATATAATGCGGATGTTTATGTTAAGTTTACTCGGAGTAACAATGTGTGTAAGTGGATGTAATAATGGATTAACAGACGAACCAGATAAAGTAGATTTCCCGACGAAACCGATTAATGTTATTATGCCGTTTAGTGCAGGTGGGGGTGGCGATTTGCAAGCTAGAGCTTTAGAAAAATTAGCACCTAAATATCTTGGACAGAGCTTTATTGTTACAAATAAAACAGGCGGTGGTGGGACAGTTGGGTGGAATGAGTTAGCTATATCTTCTGCGGATGGATATACGATAGGGATTAGTGCAACGGAGGTGTTGTTGCAGCCGCTTTATGGAGAGACTAAATATCATTATCCAACTGCCTTGGAACCATTGGCACAGATGTCAACAGCTCCATGCTTAATTGTAGTTAAAGCTGATGCTCCATGGGAAAACCTTACTGAATTAATTAATTATTGTAAAGAAAATCCGAGGAAAGTTAAATTTGGGCATGGGGGAATAGGTGCAACAAGTCATTTAGTTGGACAAATATTTGCCCAAAAAGCCGAGATTGATATTGAGCAGGTGCCATTTCGCGGTGGGGCAGAATCTACTGCAGCATTGTTAGGTAATCATGTACAATTTGTTGTTGCTAATCCAGGGGCACTAATTGAACAGATAAGAGGAGGAACTATTAGAGCATTAGCTGTATCTAGTAAGGAGCGATTAATGAGACCTGAACTAGAACAAGTTCCTACCTTTGAAGAATTAGGGTATGATATTATTTTAGAAAATTGGTATGGGGTAGTAGCACCTAAGGAAATTTCACCCGAAGTTAAAGAAAAATTGGTAAAATCAATAAAAGCAATGATTTTAGATTCGAGTTTTAAAGAAAATGTTGAGCAATTAGGATTCCAAGTAGAATATTTAGATGCAGATCAATCTAAAAAGAAATGGATAAAAGATAGTGAAAATTTAAAGAAAATTTTAGATGATACTGGTGTTTTAGAACAAATTCAGGCCCAGAAGAAATAAAGTGCTTAGAATTTTAGTAAAGGCTGTTTAACTACAATAAAAGTAGAGTAAACAGCCTTTGTTTTATTTTTAGAAAGGATAAACTTTTTTTTTCTGGAATTATTTAAGCAGATGTAAATAGGTTAAATATTTTTGATAATTTATGGTTAGAACAGATTCGTGAATAATTAAATATATTTATGAGGAAGTGGATAAGATGATTCGATTTGGAATTGTTGGTACCAGCTGGATTACAGAGGAATTTATTCGTTGTGCAAAACTTTATCCGGAGTTTAAAATGAGTGCAGTCTATTCGAGAACATTAGAAAAAGCTGACGAATTTGCAAACAAAGTAGGGGCAGAGCATATATTTACGGATTTAGAAGCGATGGCGAAAAGTGATTTGATTGATGCTGTGTATATTGCCAGTCCTAATTCACTTCATGCAGAGCAATCACTATTATTTATGGAACATCAAAAGCATGTATTGTGCGAAAAGCCCGCTTCGGCAAATGTAGAAGAATTGAAAAAAATGATACAAACGGCGAAAGCGAATAAGGTTGCTTTTATGGAGGCGATGAAGTCTATTTTACAACCGGGGATGCAGGCAATTAAAGCAAATCTCAATAAAGTTGGCAAAGTAAGACGCTATTTCGGAAACTATTGTCAATATTCATCTCGTTATGATGCATATAAAGCGGGAAAATATAATAATACCTTTAACCCTGCCTTTGCAAACGGTGCACTAATGGATTTGGGGATTTATTGTATTTATCCAATGGTATATCTTTTCGGCAAGCCGGAATCTATTTTAGCAAGTGCAGTAAAACTTTCGTCGGGCGTTGATGGTGAAACAGCACTTATTTGTCGATATAAGGACATGGATGCAGTCATTATGTTTTCAAAGATAACGGCATCTGCTCTTCCTTCGGAAATTCAGGGGGAAGCTGGGACTTTAACCTTTAGTATTATCAATGAGATTAGTAAGGCGAATATTTATTATCACGATAAAAATAAAAAAGTTGAAGTAGTTGAATTTGATCCAATGCGAGATTATATGTATTTTGAAGCAAAAGAATTTATGGAGATGATAAAAGAAAAACGTATTGAATCAGCAGAAAATTCATTTGAGCTTGCGCTTGCAGTAAGAGAAATTATGGATGAAGTGAGACGGCAGATTGGACTTTCTTTTCCAAACGATATCGTAAATTAGTCATCGGATAAAAAATTTTAGGGATGGGTATAAATGAAGCGAATTGAGAAGATTCACGCATATATAAAAGAAAAATCAAATTTGTATAAGTTTTCTGATTTACAAGGCAGAGTAGGGATAGATGCAGGAAAGATTGCTGAGGATTTAGATATTTTGCGCAATAATGTCAGCATGGAGTTAAATGCACTTTATCGGCAAGGCAAAATCATAAAAATTATGGGAAGACCTGTTTTGTTTTTTGATCGACAGGTGTTAGAAAATTTACTTGGTGAATCTTTAGCAAATTCGACGAATCAAGTAAATTCTATCGAAGAAATTTTACCGAAGCATCAAATGAAAACGCCGTTTGATTATCTTGTAGGAGCAGATAGCAGTCTAAAGAAACAGGTTGAGCAAGCAAAGGCGGCAATTTTATATCCCCCAGACGGACTACATACATTAATCCTAGGGCAAACTGGAGTTGGAAAGACTTTGTTTGCGCATATGATGTATGAATATGGAAAAGCTGTGCATAAATTACCTCCTGAAGCACCGTTTATTACTTTTAATTGCGCAGATTATTATAATAATCCACAATTATTGGTATCCCATATTTTTGGACATGTAAAGGGAGCCTTTACAGGAGCCGATAGTAATAAAAGTGGATTGATTGAATCGGCTGATAAAGGGATATTGTTTCTCGATGAAGTCCATCGTCTACCCCCAGAAGGACAGGAAATGATTTTCTATTTCATTGATACGGGAACTTTTAATAAACTGGGCGAGACAACACGCCATAGAAAAGCAAAGGTTTTAATTATCGGTGCGACAACAGAAGATCCAGAATCTTCATTAACGAAGACTTTTGTTCGGCGTATTCCAAATGTAATCACGATTAAGCCTTTGGCTGAACGCACGATGAAGGAAAAAGTTGATATTATTAAGATTTTAATAGCACAGGAAGTGGAACGGATTCAAAAGCCGGTTAAAATTTCTGTAGAATCTATTAAAGGCTTGATTGGTAGTATTTCTTATGGAAATGTAGGGCAGCTTAAATCCAATATTAAACTGCTTTGTGCAAAAGCTTTTCTTAATAGTATCGATAATCCAAATTATATTGAAATTGATTTTAAAATTCTGCCGACAAAAATTAAAAATGGCTTGTTAACGTTGAGTGCAGATCGCAAAGCCTTGGCAGAGCTGAATACCTATATTAATGAATCTTTATTTGTTGTTCCAGAAGGTGTAAAGAATCCTGTTGATTCTAAAGAAAGCCAAGAAGATTTCAATTTGTATCAAGTAGTTGAAGATAAGGTCAATCTTTTAAAAGGAGAAAATATTAGCGACGAATTAATTAAGCAGATTGTGGCAACAGATGTGAATGTATATATTAAATCGTTTTACCATAAGCAAAATATCAATATGTCAGTACGTGAACGGTTGCTTAAAATTGTAGATAAAAGCTTAGCTGATTTTGCTCAGGAGATTAATACATTAGTACAAAATCGTTTAAATAGAGAATATAAAGAACGATTTCTATATGCATTTAGTTTGCATTTAAGTGCGTTTCTAAAAAGAATTAAAGATGAGGAAGAATTGCCAGATATCGAACTTGAGGGCGGAGTTCCCAAGGATTCATTAGAGTTTAAAGTCGCAATAGAGATTAAGGATAAAATTGAGGAACATTACCATATAGAAGTGCCGAGAAATGAAATTGAATATTTTGCATTATTATTGGTTTCAACAATGGAAGATGAAAAAGATGAAAAGGTTGTTATTATTGTCGCAGCACATGGGAAAAGTACAGCTGCCTCAATGGTAGAAGTCGCTCAGGGGTTATTTGGTAGTAATGATGCAAATTTAATAGCTATTGATATGCCTTTAGATATAAATCCTAAAGACATTCTCGAAAAAATGATTTGCAAACTAAATGAATTAAATTATCAAGAAGGTGTTTTATTACTGGTTGATATGGGTTCTTTAGCTAATTTTGGAACGTTGATCATGGAAAAGCTTCCAGTCAAGGTTAAGACGATTGATATGGTGTCAACGCCATTAATTTTAGAGGCAATGAGAAAAGCTGATATTGTGGGGATGGATTTAGATAGTATTTATGACTCGCTAGTGAATTTTAAAGGTTATGATATTGACTTTACTGCACCAGAAGAAAAGGCAAAAGAAGTAATTATTACTATATGCACTTCTGGTGAAGGTGCGGCAGTAAAGCTGAAAGAACTTATTGAAGAAGAATTAGACAGCATTACAAATCGAAAAGTTGATGTAATTCCTATTGGTGTTAATCAGATGAAATCAAGTATACTTGATTTAGAAACAAGTTATAAAATTATTGCTGCGGTTGGCATGGTAAAGCCACCACTAGATATTCCCTTTATCCCCTTGGAAAAAGTAATCAGTGGTGAGGCTAAAGATTTTTTGCGTAAAATATTAAAAAGCGATTTAAAAATTGTCAAAAACGATAAGAATGTTGTGGTACGGAATTTATGTGAAGAATCTTTAGAAAAGTTTTTAACTTATTTAAATCCAAAAAAGATTATGAGTGTATTAATAGACTTTCAAAGTGTATTAGAAAAAGAATCAAAACGAAAATGGAATAATCCACTTAGAATTCGTTTAATTGTTCATTGTGGTTGTGCATTAGAAAGAATGGTCGTTCAAGAGGGGCTAAAATATCAGGGGGAAATTGATGAGGTTGATACACTGAAGGTTAAGATGATAAAAAAGGCCGCAAGTGTATTTGAAAAAACATTGAATATCATATTAAGCGATGATGAAATTTATTACATGGCGCAAATGTTTTAACTTTTCGATACACTATCTTGGGGAAATACTGAGATAGTGTATTTTTCTATTTTAAAATAGTGTATTAATAAATTTTAAGATAGTGTATTATTTAGAGCCGTAGAGTATTGGAAAAGGATATTTTTAGCTTGTAAAGCAGATAATAAAGTAGAATTGATTCAGATAAATCTTTTATTTCTTTTGAATCTTAGTTGCCCTTATTCAGAGACTCAACCGGATCACCTATGCTCTTTGGGGATTATTCACGCTCAGAAAGGTGGGAATTTTAGAGCGGGTTAGTCATCGGATAAAGTTAATTTTAAATAATACACAAAGTTGGCACGCGATTTGCAATATATTATGGGTGTATAGAAAAAAGAAAAGTAACCAGAAGGAGGATACCAAATGCTGGCAGTTATCGTAGGGACTCACGGGAATTTTGCGATAGAACTGATTCGTACTTGTGAAATGATTTGTGGTACTTTATCCAATGTAAAGGCTGTAACTTTACTGCCGGGAGAAGGTGCAGAGGATTTAGCAAGGAAATATGAAACTGCTTTATCTGAACTGGATATTGAGGATGGAGTATTATTTTTGAATGATTTGTTTGGTGGTAGTCCTTATAATGCCGCTTGTCGAATTGCAGCAGGACAGGAAAAGTACGGAGTGGTTACGGGCGTAAACTTGTCAATGCTAATTGAAATGTTCGGATATCAACAAGCGTATTCTGAAGTAGATATCATAGGTGCCATGGAAAAAGCAGTAGACGCAGGCAAAAATGGAATGCAGTGTTTTCATATGAGCACAATTCAAAATGAGGAGGATGATTTATAATGATGAATATTGTATTAGCAAGAATTGATGACCGTTTAATTCATGGACAGGTAGCAACAATTTGGACGAAAGTCACGGGATGCGAACGTATTATCGTTTGTGATGACGATGTTGCCAACGATACGATTAGGAAAACATTACTAACACAAGTTGCTCCTCCAGGAATTAAAGCAAATGTTGTTGATGTAGAGAAAGCAATTCGTGCATATAAAAATCCTAAGTATGAGGGGGTAAAAGTAATGTTGCTTTTCACAAATCCAACGAGCGTTCTTAGAATGGTTGATGGTGGAGTTCAAATTGCCTCGGTTAACATTGGTGGAATGAGCTTTAAAGAAGGTAAAACACAGCTTACACAAGCGGTTTCTGTCGACGATCAAGATCGTAAAGCTTTCCAAGCTTTGCATGAAAAAGGCATTGAGTTAGAAATTAGAAAAGTAAATACAGATACAAAAATTGATTTGATGAGTATATTGAAATAATTGAAAGTAAAATTTTATTTATAAAAAGAGAATAGAGAAAATGGAGGGATAAATCATGGAACTTAGTACTATGCAGATTATTGCGGTTTTTATTGTATCGTGCATTAGTGGCATGGGGAGTGTACTAGACGAGTTTCAAACCCATCGCCCATTAATCGCTTGTACAGCAGTAGGTCTTATTTTAGGTGATATGACAACAGGAATTATTATTGGTGGTACATTAGAAATGATTGCTCTTGGCTGGATGAATATTGGTGCTGCAATGGCGCCAGATGCAGCATTGGCTTCTGTTATTTCTACGATTTTAGTTATTGCAGGACATCAAAGTATTGGTGCTGGTATTGCAATTGCAATGCCGCTTGCCGCAGCAGGTCAAGTACTTACGATTTTTGCAAGAACGATCACGATCTTTTTCCAACATAAAGCGGACGATTTTGCTAAAGCAGGTAATTTAAATGGCGTAGATTTTTGCCATATAGCGGCTTTATTTATTCAAGCATTGCGTGTTGCAGTTCCAGCTGTATTAGTTGCAATGTTTGTCGGTACTGGTGCAGTACAAAGCATGTTGGCTGCGATTCCACCAGTAGTTACTGGTGGATTACAAGTAGCTGGCGGATTTATCGTAGTTGTAGGGTATGCAATGGTAATCAATATGATGGGGGCTAAATATTTAATGCCTTTCTTCTTTTTAGGTTTTGTTTGTGCAGCGTTTACCAATTTCAATCTTGTCGCTTTTGGTGTAATTGGTCTTGTAATGGCAATTGTATATATTCAATTAAATCCTAAATACCAAGTTGCAAGTGCTCCAGCAGTTGCTGGAAATGCATCAGCAAATAACTTAAATGACGATTTAGACGACGATTTAGACGATTAATTTGCGAAATAAAAGGAGGATGATAATCGTGGGAGCAGAGAAAAAATTAACTAAAGGTGATATGTTTAGTGCATTTATTCGCTCAAATTTTTTACAAGGTTCATGGAACTTTGAAAGAATGCAGGCGCTTGGATATTGTTTTGGGATGATTCCAATTATAAAAAGATTGTATCAAGGGCAAGACCGTGTAGACGCATTAAAAAGACATTTGGAATTTTATAATACACAACCATTTGTTACTGCACCGATTATTGGGATTACGGCAGCAATGGAAGAGCAAAGAGCCAATGGAGCGGATATTCCTGATGGTGTAATCAATGGGATTAAAGTAGGAATGATGGGCCCGCTTGCTGGTGTTGGTGATCCGATTTTCTGGGGAACACTTCGTCCAATGGTAGCTGCTATGGGGGCATCACTTGCTTTAGGTGGAAGTTTATTTGGCCCGATTTTATTTTTTGTACTTTTCAATGCAGTTCGCTTAGGTGTTAGATGGTATGGGATTCAGTATGGATATGCAAAAGGAACCGATATCGTAAAAGATCTTGCAGGTAATAAATTGCAAAAGATTACAGAAGGCGCTTCTATTCTTGGCTTATTCGTTATGGGTGCATTAGTTTGTAAGTGGACATCAGTAAATATTCCGCTCGTTGTATCAGAAATAGCAATGCAAGATGGTACAATTGTAGTTACGACTGTACAAGATATTTTAAATCAATTGATGCCTGGCTTAGTGCCACTTTTATTAACATTCATGTGCATGAATTTATTGAAAAAGAAAGTAAATGCACTTTGGATTATCTTTGGTTTATTCGCTATTGGTATCGCAGGTTTTGCATTAGGTATACTAAAATAATTTGGCTCATTCTCTAAAAATATATAAATACTCACACAAAAAAGAGGAAGACTAATGCTAATGTGAATAGTAAATAGTCTTTTTCTTTTTTACAATATTTGAAAAGTTGTAGTAAAAAGAAATTAAAAAATAAGAGAATTACTGTTTTAATGTTTGCATGATAAAACCAAAAAATATATAATAAAGTGAGTAAATGGTAGCCAAGGAGATGAATAAATGGATAGAACAGAAGAAATGAAAGATTTAACTTTATTAGGAAAACAAGGCACTGCCTATAATTATAATTACGATCCTGAAGTATTGGAGACATTTGATAATAAACACATAGATAACGCATATTGGGTGAAATTTAATTGTCCGGAATTTACAAGTTTATGCCCGATCACAGGGCAGCCTGATTTTGCAACAATCTATATCAGCTATATACCGGAAATAAAAATGGTAGAAAGTAAATCTTTGAAACTATATTTATTCAGCTTTAGAAATCATGGTGGATTCCATGAAGATGTTGTAAATATTATCATGAAGGATTTAATAGCTAAAATGGATCCTAAATATATAGAGGTTTGGGGGAAATTTTTACCGCGTGGAGGAATTTCGATTGACCCATATTGTAATTATGGCAGACCGGGAACAAAATACGAAGAAATGGCGTGGGAACGCTTTAAAGCACATGATTTAGTTGGTATGGATAAGGTAGATAATCGTTAAAATAGGGAAACTTCGATAGAGTGGGGTTAGGAATATGAATGAATTATTATCGAACGTATTAACAAGAAAAAGCGTTTATCAATTTGAATCAAGGCAAATTGTTGGGGATGAATTATGTGATATTTTAGAGGCTGGGCAATTTGTGTCAGATACAATTCAAATTCAAAATTGGCATTTTCTCGTTATTCAGAAAATGGAAGTTTTAGATCGTATTCGTCAATTATGGAAAGATGAATTAAGTAATAATCGGGCGATGCAAAATAGTATCTCGATGGCGCCGACATTAATTATTGTATCAAGTCAAAAAGATGATACAGACACGATTAATGCTGCGAATGCAACGATTGGTAATATGATGCTGGCTGGGGATAGAAAGGGTATAGGCTGTTGTTGGCTGCCGCTTATTCAATCCTTATTTAAAAGCGAAGAAGGACGTAAGTTAAAACAAGACTTAAGTATTCCGGAAGAATATATTTATTCTAGTGCATTGGCAATCGGATATAAAGCGAACCTGCATAAACAAGAAGTATTAAAACACAATTGCATCGTAAATTTTATACGTTAATTATGGATAATAAAAACAGCTATGAAATATCTCGATTGAGATGCTTCATAGCTGTTTTGTTTATTTATTAAACTGTTTGCGATATGCAATAAGATCAGGAATACTTACAATCGGAAAGTTATGTTTTTTTGCATAATCGACAAGACCTGGTAAGCGAGTCATTGTTCCATCTGGGTTTGTTATTTCACAAAGAACACCGCATGGTTTCAATCCGGCAAGCCTTGCTAAATCTACAGTCGCTTCGGTATGCCCGTCACGCTCAAGGACACCGCCTTGTTTTGCACGAAGCGGGAACACATGTCCTGGTCTATTTAAATCGGATGGTTTGGCTCCATCGGCAATCGCAGCTTTGACTGTAGTAACGCGATCGGCCGCTGATACTCCTGTCGTTACACCAACAACCGCTTCAATTGATTCGGTAAATCCTGTGCCAAAAGGACTCGTATTATGTTCAACCATCATTGGAATTCCAAGTTCAGCAATTTTGCTTTCTGTTAAACAAAGGCAAACAATGCCACTGCAATCATGAATTTGCAGTGCCATCTGCTCATTGGTTAGAGTTTCCGCAGCGAAAATTAAATCGCCTTCATTTTCGCGATTCTCATCATCGACAACGATGACGCCGCTACCCTGTTGAAATGCGCGGATTGCTTTTTCAACGCGTTCAATTTCTGTACCGAATTGAGATAATAAATTTTCCTTCATCAAAAATTCCTCCAAATGATAATTTGGACTTATAGAAGGGTGAGTAAAAAGACAGAATATTACTGCCTACTCTCTTTCATCCAGACTTTAACTGTCGGTACCGGATTCGCACCGGTTCTGCTGACTTTCTAAAAAGAAACGCTTGCGGACTTTCAATATTGATTACCGCCGATTGGGAATTTCACCCTACCCTGAGAATAAGTCATACAATACTATATGATACTCTTTGAAAGGGTAAAGTCAAGAATTTATTTCTTTTTTGGATATTTTAATTGTACGAGATATTGATTTGCTTTTGCTCGGATTGTGGATCCTCCGCTGCCAAATTCATCATCATTTTGTAAAATTGCCAAATCCCATCTTTCTTTAGAATGCAAGTCCCCATACATTCCATAAGGAACTCCGTTATTTTCATAAGGTGGGAAAATTCTATCGACGTTATCGCCAGCTTCTCCATGAGTCATTACGTGTTCAATATCAATTGGAATATCTAACGCATAGGCGAGAACAGCAATTGATTTGGCTAAATTCTCAATTTGAACTTTGGTCGGCGGTTCGGGCCCTATGTCTTCTGGTGTTGCTTGATATGCGGCATTTATTGTAATGCCAATACTTCCGCTATTTCGCATATACGTATGTGGACGAAGTTCAGATAAACTTTTGCCTGATAAATAGATTGTTCCGTCGTAGTCGATATTGATATGATAAGCATCGAATAATTCGCTATAAGGCATACCAGTCCAATGTAGGTAAATTTTAATGGGACGATTTTTTGCTTGCGCTGCTTTTAATAAAGCTGGTTTGGCGTTATAGGCTAACATTTCAAGTTCTGACAAAGAAATAATGGAGAACTTTTCAGAATCGGAATATTCAGGTGTATTTGCGAAGCTGGATATTGGAAAAAAGCAAAGGCAGAAAATAAAAAACAAAATTTTTTTATAGTTTAACAATGATAAAATTCTCCCATCTACGCAATATTTATCAATTATACTACAATTTAAATTATGGTCAAAGGTAATTTTTACGTTCATGTCGAATTTTACTTCAAAGTAGTTAGCGGTGTCATAGTTAGGAGAGATTGCCTTGGTATATGGAGTTATCGATATTGGCTCAAATACAATTCGAATGACGATTTATAAAGTTGAAAGTGTTAAGTTTCGTGTTTTATTGCATAAGAAAGATGCAACTGGTTTAGCTTCTTATGTAAAAAATGGAGCGATGTCTAAACAAGGAATTGAGAAAGCATGTCATGTTTTAAATGAATATAGAATGATTTTAGAAAATTTTAATGTGCAGAATAAGTATGCTTTTGCTACAGCTGCATTTCGTAATATATCAAATAGTAGGGAAGCTGTAGATGAAATTGAGCAACAAACAAATTTAAAAATAGAAGTGATATCGGGAGAGGAAGAAGGTAAGTTAAGTTTTATTGGTGCATCAAGATTGCAATCATTATCAGATGGAATATTGATTGATATTGGTGGCGGTAGTACGGAATTGGTCATCTATAAAAAAGGAATTTATCAGAAAGCTTTGAGTTTACAAATAGGGTCTTTGAGTGCTTATCGGGATTATATTGTAGGATTACATCCAACAATGGAGGAAAAAGAGAAGATTGAACGGGCTGTTTTAGAAAAATTAGAGCAAACGGATGATAAAGATTTTACACATGCGCAATATAAGTTTGGGTATGGAGTGGGGGGAACGGTAAGAGCGGTAAATAAATTAAAGCAGAATTTTTATCAAAATCTACAATGGCGTAATGAATTGGAATCAAAAGATGTTTATCAAATTACAGAGGTGTTAATGCAAGAAAGAGAAAAAGCTCCACGGCAGCTTTTAGATGTGATTTCCAGAATCGCACCATATCGTTTGCGTACGTTGATGCCTGGATTGATTATTTTAAACACATTGTTAAAAAAGTATGAAAGTTGCTTATTAAGGGTAAGTATGTCTGGTGTTCGAGAAGGTTACTTGTATAGTAAAGTGTTAAGTCACCATACCTAAATTATTCTAGCTTAGGTTTAGGATCATGTAGACAGGTCAAACATTTGTCTTTTGAGTAAAAACATAGAGAAAAAATATTGACAATATAAAACCGATGTGTTAGATTAAGTGTATTAAAAGATGAATAAAGATTGAAACTGGTGATAGGGGAGTAAAATCATTAGCGCACTCACAGAGAGCTAAGGGGGCTGGAACTTAGCAGGAAGCGGAATGAATAAGTGGGCCCTTGAGGGTGTCGTGAACGATTTTAATTTATTAGCGACAACGTATGCTTACGTTAATGAGCTGAGAATGTGATAGCATTCAATAGAGGTGGTCGCTTTTTATAGCGGCAAACAAGGTGGTAAACGCAGATCAAGCATCTGTCCTTATATGGACAGATGCTTTTTTATTTGTATTTTTGAGTAGAGGAGATAGAAAAGATGGCAAAAAGATTATTGATGGGAAATGAAGCAATTGCATTAGGGGCGATTCGTGCTGGTGTAAATGTCGTGTCAGGTTATCCAGGGACACCTTCAACAGAAGTATTGGAGACAATTGCAAAAGCAAAAGCTAATTTATATGTAGAATGGTCAATTAATGAAAAAGTTGCGCTTGAAGTTGCGGCTGGTGCTGCTTATACAGGTGCTAGAAGTTTAGTCACAATGAAACAAGTTGGCTTAAATGTAGCAAGTGACCCATTGATGAGTCTCGCTTATATTGGGGTAAAAGGTGGTATGGTAGTCTTAGTTGCTGATGACCCAGGGCCGATTTCTTCGCAAACAGAACAGGATACACGGCATTTTGCGCAGTTTGCTCATTTACCAGTCTTTGATCCTTCTACTCCAGAAGAAGCATATGAAATGATTGGTGATGCATTTAATTATTCAGAAAAATATCAGACCCCTGTAATTTTTCGCCCAACGACACAAGTTTGTCATGCTTGCTCGACGGTGGATGTAGATGAAAGAGTCGTTAAACGTGAAATTGAAGGCTTTGTAAAAGATCCGAAATGGGTGATTTTCCCGAAGCTATCTTATCAAAATCATTTAAAAATTCATGCTAATGAAGGAAAGATTGGCGAAGATTTTTCAACACTTCATTACAATATGATTACAGGTAAAGGAAAACGCGGCATTGCAGCAAATGGAGTATCGGTTACTTATGTTAAAGAAGTTTTATCAGATGAAAATCTAGAGGCAAAAGTGCTAAAGCTGGCGACGAGTCATCCATTTCCAGAAAATTTAGCAAGAGAGTTTTTAGATGGGGTGGATGAAGTGCTCGTCGTTGAAGAACTTGATCCGGTCATTGAAGAAGCACTTTTAAAAATCTGTGGCAAATATCATTTGCCAGTAGAAATTCGCGGAAAGTTAACGCAAGATACAAATGTTGCAGGGAGTAATAATTATGAAACCGTAAAATCTGCAATACATAAATTTTTTGGCATAGAACAAAAGCAGAGTAATGAAATACCGTTGCCAGAGCTGCCAATTCGTCCGCCGGTATTATGTGCAGGCTGTCCGCATCGAGCTTCATTCTATAGTGTAAAAATGGCAATGAAAAGAGCAAAGCAAAGAGCTGTTTTTACAGGAGATATCGGCTGTTACACGCTAGGCAATGCAAAACCGCTGGATATGGTAGACACTTGTCTTTGTATGGGGGCAGGTATTACGATGGCACAGGGGTTAGTTAGAGCGGATAAGAGTGCAAAACATATTGCTTTCATTGGCGATTCAACGTTTTTCCATACTGGAATTCCAGGAATTATTAATGCCGTTTACAATGGAACGGACATTACCGTAATTATTGTGGATAATTCAACAACCGCGATGACAGGGCATCAACCACATCCGGGAACTGGGAAGACGATGATGGGCGATGTTACGGAGAAAGTCAACATTGAAAAAGTGCTCCGTGGTTGCAATGTTGAATTTATAAAAAGAGCAAATCCATTAGATTTGAAATTGGCGATTGAAACAGTAACAGAGGCGGTAGCATTTCCGAAAGTATCTGTTGTACTGTTCGAAGCACCATGCATTGCAATTGTGAAACCTAAACCTAAATCAAAGGTAAATGAAAAATGTATTGGTTGTAAAAAGTGTATTAGAGAGATTGGCTGTCCGGCGATTTCTTTAACGAGTAATGGTAAAGCGATTGTTGATACAAATTTATGCTATGGTTGTACATTATGCAGTCAGGTTTGTCCGGTAAATGCGATTGGAGGTTGTGAAGCATGAATTTGAATTGTTTATTAGCAGGTGTAGGTGGGCAAGGTACGGTACTCGCATCAAAAATCATAGCGCAGACAGCAATCAATCAAGCTTATCCAGCGCATACCTCTGAAACGATTGGGATGGCACAACGCGGTGGTTCAGTAGTCAGTCATGTAAGGCTTGGACCAAAAAGCTGCTCGCCAGCAATTCCTAAAGGGCAGGCAGAAGTTATCATTGGGTTTGAACCAGCGGAAGCGGTAAGAAACATTTCCTATTTGCATAATGAAGGAGCAGTGTTATTAAATGCGAATCCAATTATGCCTGTTACAGCTTCGCTTGGTGTTGGCGCATATGAAGTGGAAAAGATTATTGCGTTTGCAAAACAGCAAGCAAAAAAAGTGATTGTTATAGATGGAAATGCATTATGTAAAAAAGCAGGTTCGGCAAAAGTATTGAATGTAATCATGCTTGGTGTAGCAATAAAAGCGCAGTTACTTCCCTTTACAAAGGCGGACATTATAAAAACGTTAGAAGAAAATTTACCATCAAGATTTTTAGAGCTAAATCGCAAGGCTTTCGATATTGGATATTCTTACGACGTAAGGGAGTGTGCAAAATGAAACAGGAACAATTTGAAAAATTTCAACGTGTATTTGCTAGAGTAATTGAAAATAGTCCATTTTATCGGGCGAAATATAAAGAGACTGGCTTAGTTTTTGAAGATATCAAATCGCCTGATGACATTGCAAAGATTCCATTTACAACGAAAGGAGAATTGAGAAAAGCCTATCCATTAGATATTCAAGCAGTGCCAGATGAAGAGGTTGTACGTATTCATTCCTCTTCTGGAACGACAGGTGATCCAATTGTTATTCCGTATACAGAAAACGACGTGGAAACATGGGGCATGATGATGCAACGTTGTATGACAATTGCGGGATTAACGAAAAAAGATCGCATACAAATTACACCAGGCTATGGCTTATGGACAGCAGGCATTGGGTTTCAACGTGGAGCAGAAAAACTTGGAGCAATGGCAATCCCAATGGGGCCGGGAAATACAGAAAAACAGTTAAAAATGATGGTGGATTTAGGGGCAACTGCACTTACAGCAACATCTTCTTATGCGTTATTATTGGCTGAAGAGATTGCAAAACGTCAGATGAAAGATAGAATCAAATTAAAAACAGCAATTATTGGTTCAGAGCGCTGGGGCGAAAAAATGCGTAATCGTATTGTTGATGAATTAGGTGTAGATATTTATGATATTTATGGATTAACAGAAATCTATGGGCCTGGTATCTCAATTAGTTGTAAAGAAAATAACGGTTTACACTATTGGGATGACCATTTATATTTTGAAATTATTGATCCTGTGAGTGGTGAAGTTTTACCAGAAGGTGAGCTTGGTGAATTAGTTGTTACAACATTAACAAAAGAAGGAGCACCACTCATTCGTTATCGTACGCATGATTTAACGCGATTATTAAAAGGAAAATGCTCTTGCGGCCTTGAGTACCCTCGTCATGATATTATTCTTGGCAGAACGGATGATATGATAAAGATTAAAGGAGTAAACATCTATCCAGGACAAATTGAAGATGTACTAAAAGGGATTGATGGAACGAGCAGTGAATATCAAATTGTTCTCGACCGTAAAGAAAATAAAGATTGTATGTTACTTCGTGTAGAAAAACAAGCAAATGCAGAAAACTTAGTAATCGAAAAAGCGCTAAAACGTCACTTTAAAACGAAAATTGGCATTATGATAGAAACAGAGGTAGTTTACATTGGTGATTTACCTCGCAGTGAAAAGAAAACAGCCCGTGTGATTGATAAACGTTATTGCTAAAAATAAAAAAAGCCCAAGTAGAGAGTTTTCGCTACTTGGGCTTTTGGTTTTCTTGTTATTTATTTTTCTGGGATTTTAAATGCTGCATATATTTTTTCGTTTCGCTTACAATGATGCCGGATAAACAAATAAGGGCAATTAAGTTAGGCAATGCCATTAACCCGTTTACAATATCGGCAAGAATCCAGATTGCATCGAGCTTTAAGAAAGCACCTGACAAAATCATTAAAATGAAGATATAACGGAAAGGTTTAATGCTTTTTACCCCCCATAAATATACACAGCTGCGCTCCCCATAATAGTTCCAGCCGAGAATTGTGGTAAAGGCAAATAATACAAGACAAAGTGTTAATACTTGTGACCCAAGCATGCCATAGATACTTGAGAAAGCATCAGAAGTCATTGCAGCTCCAGCGGCATCACCTGTCCATACGCCAGTTAAAATCAAAGTTAAGCCAGTCATGGAGCAAATAATAATCGTATCGATAAAAGTACCTGTCATAGAGATTAAGCCTTGTTCAGCAGGCCATTTTGTTTTTGCAGCTGCAGCGGCAATCGGTGCACTTCCAAGACCGGATTCATTAGAGAAAACACCACGAGCAATCCCGTTACGCATTGCCATCATGACTGTTGCTCCAAGAAACCCACCTGTAGCTGCTGTAGCAGAAAATGCACTGCTCACTACAAGGGAAATTGCGTCAGGAAGTTTATCAAAATTAAGAGCAAGAATTGATGCGCAGACAGCAATATAAATTAAAGCCATTGCAGGAACGATTTTAGAAGAAACCTTAGCAATACTTTGAATACCACCTAAAGTAACCGCCGCTACAACGCCAGTTAAAATTAATGAAGTTGCAATAATTGGGAGTCCGAAAGATAATTCTACACTAGATACGATTGCATTCACTTGTGGAAATGTACCGATACCAAGTAAAGCTACAAGAATACAACTAAATGCAAAAAAGATAGCTAAAGGACGAAATTTTTCACCAAGACCTTTTTCAATGTAATACATTGGACCGCCAGCGATTTGACCATTTGCATCTGTGACGCGATATTTTACTGCCAATAAACCTTCGGCATACTTTGTTGCCATGCCGAAGAAAGCGGCAAGCCACATCCAAAATAATGCTCCTGGACCACCTGCTTTAATTGCAGTTGCTACGCCGACAATATTACCTGTTCCAACGGTAGCCGCAAGTGCTAGACATAATGCACTGAAACTTTTTACGTCACCAGAACCTTTGCTTTGTGATGTGAAAATTAATTTTAAGGCTAAAGGTAATCGAAAGACTTGAATAAGACCTAAACGAATTGTAAGTAAAATACCTGTACCAATCAGCAATGTGATTAATGGTGGTCCCCAAACGAAATTATCTATTTCGTTTAATATTTGAAGTAAATCCATGAAATTTATTCTCTCCTTACAAAAAACATTTGTGCCCTAATATTGCACACAATGAATAATATATCACATTTTGTCGGTAGATGATAGGGGGTATTCTGGCTTCTTTATTAAATTATTATTTTCTTGCTATATTATTTTCTTTATATAAAATGGGAAAAAAACTCAAAAAAATAAGCTTTTGCTATTATTTGCCTTATAATGTTATTGGGAAAATGTGTGATTTCAGGTTGTTTTTTAGAGAAGGTAGAGAAGAACGGTTATCATCGAGACAAATTTTAAAAATGAAAATTTAAGCAGTTGCTTCAAAGCATACTATATCGTTCAAGAAATATATTTTTATCATGATAAAATAAAGAAAAGAATTAAATTAGGGGAGATAGTATGAAAGAGTTTCATGCTATCTCCCCTTAATATTCGGTTAAAGATGAATGCTTAGTTTTTATTCGATGATTTAGCAAAATGTTTCGCAATCACTGCCTTGATTTCATCATAAGTGATTTCTTCTGGCAATTCGTCCTTTAATGGGCGAAGCGGTGCGGTGCCAAGTCTGTGAATAACGTTTAGAATTTGCTCTTCATATTCAGGACGAATGAATCTATCCCAATCGACAACGCAATTTTCATTTGCAGCTTTGACTAAATGATTAAAAACCGTTGCAGTGGTTAGCGATCTTTCATTTGCGATTTCCGTCAATGAAAGTCCTTGGGTGAATAAGTTAAGTGTAAGTAAATGGGTAGGGGTTTTTGGTTCGTTGGTTGAAGGTGTCTTTTTCTTTGTCTTTGATGGTGAAGATACTGTATCTTCAGGGCTAAATACACGAATGGCTGTAATGAAAAATTGTCCGTATTTGTTTAGTTTGACTTCGCCAACACCTTTAATATCCTGCATTGCTTCCCGTGTTGTCGGTTGATATTTGCACATTTCATGAAGGGTGCTATCGGCAAAGACTTGATATGGAGGAATTTTTTCTGCATCTGCGATTTCTTTACGCAACTTACGAAGTTCTTGAAATAAAAGGTCGTCTGAGGCTACTTGTTTTGTTTTTATTACTTTCTGCCAGACGCTTTGGTCTCCTTTTAAAACAGCATAAGCCAAAGAAGTAAGGCGAACAACTGGATATTCACTTTCTGTAAGCATGAGATATTGTGTGGCAATTAATCGTTGAATTAAGAGTTTGATATCATTCACGGTTCTATTTGCAAATAAGCCATAGGTAGATAATTTGTCAAAACGAAATTGCAATAATTTTTTATTTTGTGATCCCTTTAAGACTTCGGCAATCATAGTGATTCCAAAACGTTCATTTAAACGAAGAATACAGGAAAATACTTTTTGCGCATCTACGGTGATGTCAATTAATTCGCTTTCATCTGTACAGTTGCTACAATTATCGCAACTTGTTGGGGCATCGGTTTCGCCAAAATACGAAATAATATAATTCCTTAAACAGTTTGGGGTATGGCAATAATCGACCATCATTTGTAATTTGCTTAATTCATGTTGTTTGCGATCTGGGTTTTCTACAGATTTGTCAATCAGAAATTTTTGCAGCATTGTATCTTGTGGGCTGAATAGAAGGGTACATTCCCCTGGCTCGCCATCGCGGCCGCTACGTCCAGCTTCTTGATAATATGCTTCCATGTTGCGTGGCATATTATAATGAATAACATAACGAACATTGGATTTGTCGATTCCCATACCAAAGGCATTGGTAGCAACCATGACTTGAATGTCATCATAAAGAAAGCGATCTTGCTCACGAATGCGTTCTTCATCACTTAAACCCGCATGATAATGTCCTGCTTTATAGCCTTTACTTGATAATAAAGCAAAAATCGCATCGACTTCTTTGCGTGTTGCAGTATAAATAATTCCTGATTGAGAAGCGTGAGTTTTCACATAATGGAGAATGAATTTTTGTTTGTTTTCCCCGCGTAATACATTAAAGTACAAATTAGGACGGTCAAAACCACTTACCTGAATGTTCGGATGATAAAGTCCGAGTAAATTGATGATATCGTCTTTAACCTCAGGGGTAGCTGTTGCAGTAAATGCGCCGATTAATGGACGTTTTGGCAATTGACGAATAAACGGGTAGATGAGTTGATAACTTGGTCGAAAATCATGCCCCCATTGAGAAAGACAGTGTGCTTCATCTATTGCAATCATACTAATTGTAGTTTTAATTAGGCAGGTTTGGAAAAAATCTGCGGACAAACGCTCTGGAGCAACATAGATCAGTTTGTACTTACCTGCGGAAATATCGTATAGACGACGATTTAATTCAGCAGAGGAAAGAGAGCTGTTGATATAAGTAGCAGGTATTCCTTGATTTATGAGGGCATCTACTTGGTCTTTCATTAGGGAAATCAAAGGGGAAATAACAAGTGTACAGCCATCAAACAGAAGTGCCGGTACTTGAAAGCAAATAGATTTACCTGCACCTGTCGGCATGATAGCAACGGTATCTTCGCCAGCTAGGAAACTCTTGATGATTTTTTCTTGACCTGGGCGGAAACTATCGTAGCCATAAAAGCGCTTTAAAATTTGTTTAGCCTGTGAAAACATATAAAATACCTGCCTTTAAAATCGAAATAGTTATGGCTACTTCGACAAAATGCTGGAATATACCTTTAATTATGCTATACTTAAGTTTGATTTTGCTTTAAAAGGAGTCTTGTTGTGGATATAAAAATGAAATTGATTTTTTTTGGTATTGACCTCATTTTACCGCTTTGTATTGGGTATGTATGCCGATATCAAAGTGTAATTAAAGACCATGTCTTTAATAAAATGATTTTAAACAATATCTTAGTTGTTTATCCGATCTTATCTTTTTTGAGCTTTTGGATTTTGCCGTTAACAAGTGATTTGATGTGGCTGCCGGTGATTGGAATTATGATAGGCCTTGTTCCGGGAGTGATTGCCTATTTTGTCGCTGAACGTAAATATACAGAGGATGCGGATCGTGGCAGCTATGTAATGTCAGCAATTCTATCTAACTTGGGGACAATTGGCGGGCTGTGTGTGTTTCTTATTTATGGAGAAACTGGTTATGCCTATCAACAGTTAATAGTGTTATTTCAATACCTATTGATGTTCATGTTTTGCTATCCCCTTGCGCAGTATTATTATCAACGGAGTCATGGCGGGGAGAAAGTAAAGAGGATTTCGGTTTTTTCAATTTTATTTAGTCGTAATCAATTAGCGGTGGTTGGAATTCTGCTTGGTGGTGTTTTACAGGCTTTCGGTGTGCCTCGACCGCATGAATTAGACGGTGTTGCCAGTATTTTTGTTCACTTAGGTGCATGGACAGCACTGCTTCCCGTAGGCTATTCGATGGATTTTGCAAAAATGCGCGGACATTATCATGAATTGCTTGATTTATCGGCGATTAAGTTTCTCGCCACACCGCTTGTTATTTATTTATTTTCTCAATTTGTAATTGCGGATGAAATTATGCGCAATAGTTTACTAATTTTAGCCTGTTGCCCTGCGGCAGTGAATGCAGTAATTATTGCTAGACTATATAAACTTAATATTAATATTTGTGTAGCTGCGTTTATTGTAACAACAGCATTGTTTGTATTTGTAGTATATCCAGCATTGTTTTTCTTGCTAAGCCCTTGGGGAATTTAGCAAATAAGAAGGTTGTTCTCCCCAATAGCATAATTTAGCATATGTTGTATTTGTCTTTTGTGAAGGGGAATTATATCTATAGTGAAATGTAGCTAAAAGAGTAGAAGCGTGAAATAAAAATTTTCCCTCGTTTAAATAGGAAAGGGTGGAGAGATAATATGAGTTGGCTAGATTTGCATATGCATTCAAGAATTAGTGGTGATGGTGAATTTGCACCAGGGAAAATGATGGAGCTTTGCCAGAAAGCCGGTGTAAGAGTAGCGGCAATTGCTGACCATAACTCTATACGTGGTTTGTCTGAAGCCGCAAAAGCGGCAGAAAAATATGCAGTGACCTTGATTCCAGCAGTGGAGCTAGATTGTCAGCATAATGGTATTAATTTGCACGTGCTAGGATATAAGATTGATTATCAAGCGCATGCAAAAATATTTGATGAAATCGAGCAAGAAATCTTTCAGCAAGAAAAGATAGCGAGTGTAAAGCGCCTGCAAAAGATTCGAGAGATGGGAATCTTCATAGATGAAGAAAAAGTTTATCAGCTAGTTGGAAAAGATAGGGTTATTGAAGTAGAAAGTATGGTTTATGTAGCCATGCAAGATACACGCAATTGCCATCATCCTTTATTGCAACCCTATTTCCCTGGGGGAATGCGTAGTGATAGTCCGTTTGTAAATTTTTATTGGGATTATTTTAGTCAGGGGAAACCATCCTATGTACATGTGGAATTTATTCGTCTAGCAGAAGCAGTCGCAGTGATTGAAAAAGCCGGTGGGGTTGCGATTTTGGCACATCCCGGCAATAACATTGGCAGGAAGGAAACATTACTTCATGAAATCATCGAGGCAGGGGTAAAAGGTGTGGAAGTATACAGTTCTTATCATGATTTGTTAACAATTGATTTTTATAAAAGCATGACAGAAAAATATAAGCTACTGACGACTGCTGGAAGTGATTTTCATGGTAGAGCAAAACCATCAATTCGGTTAGGTGATATTTTAGTGGAAAAACGCGAACAAGAGATTTTCACAAGATTGATGGAAGCTGGGAGACGTGACATATAGCAGAATATGGATGAGGTAATATTTAACCAATTAAAATAAGTAAAAAAGCATTGACATTGAGGTGCCCCCATAGGTTAGACATAAATCTAACTCATGGGGGCACCTCAATGTCAATGCTTTTTATTTACTCTACTTCATTATGGTGTTCTGCAATTAAACGCCTCGTCACTTGTTCACCAAATTCCGTTACTGCCATACTACCTAGTTCAATTTCAGCAATATCACATAAGAATTTTTCTTTTGATTTTCCTTCGTTTACAGTTTTCTTGAAGTAATTATATACGTCAGAATCAGTATATAATTTATAATCATAATTATTCAAAGGTAAATGATAATCTAGAGAAATCAAACCTTTTTCAGCTAAAGCAGAAAAGATTCTCCCCATTGCTTTTACATTTTCTAATGTTTCGCTAAGGGCAGTCAAATATACTGGAGCAAGCGCAGTAAATACGGCACCTTCTTCTACGCTGCTTCTCATGATAAACCTAGTCACCGGTAAGTATTTACAATGATGTAATTCAAGCAATACAGATATTTGGGAATTGGTTAGCGATAATTTTGTTACGTTCTCTATTGATTCAATCATAGCATCTTTATCTCGATGCTCTTGGCGATGATTATCATGACAGTCACATGAGCATCCGCAATGATTATCAGTATGATGAGAGTGATGGTGTTCTTTTTTTGTATTCATATTATTACCTCTGTATTTACAAATATTTTATATATTGCATAATAGCATAGTTTTAAAAAAAAAGCTAGCCAAATGATTATCATTATCAACAATCAAAATATCTTTAGGATACAACAATGAAAAAAGCAATAGTTTAAATATTTTGTTGAATTAGGGCGGATAGGTTTTAATAAACTAGACATAAAAATTAAGGCCGTATAAAATAACAGCTACATTTCAAACTTGGATATAAAAATAAAAAGAAAAATGATTCAACTCATAGAGGCGAAGCTATGGCTGAACCATTTTCTTTTACAAAGTAATGGAGTTATATAAAATCAGTTTATCTGACTTTGACATTGGAAAATTTAAAAAATAAGGCATTGTATACGAAAAGATTTATTTTAAAAAGCAAGATAATATAAAACCACCGAGAGTACCACCGATAATTGCATTAATAAAAGTTGGAATGGATTTTGGCAGACTATCGCCAGAATAAATGGATGCTGCCCATAAGCCGAATCCTGCTGCCCAGGCCATATCTACCCAAGCGTGACCGGATTGAAATATCATGCTTAATCCGTGATTTAGGGTCCAACAAGTTCCGACGACGAATCCGGCAAAGAGCCAACCACCTACAGGACCGAAATTTTTAATTAAGGGATCAACACATACTCGAAGTAAAAACGGGAAGATAAAAGCTCCAACAAAAGTAGCTATCATTAAATTGACTGTCATAAAACTCACCTCCTGAATTTTCAATTATTCGTTAGGATGCTTTTAGAGAATTTTCTTTCTTTGTTTCCGCAACAGGCTGAATGTTTTTTTGGAATGTAGCTGCTGTAATACCACCAGTAATACCGCCCAAGACTACAACCAGTATAGTTGGTATAGATTCCATAAGAGGAACTACAGAACCAGCCATAAATACATCTCTCATTGTGCCGCAGATTGCGATTCCTAATGCCATGTCTACCCAAGCTCCGCCTGCTGGATTATGCATAATACCAACAAAATGATTCATAAACCACATAATACTAATAATCATAAATCCTGCAAACCAACCGCCACCAATACCATAAGCATTGGAAAAGGCTCCCCATACACTCATTACGAATATACCAGCTATTGCTGTTCCAACAATTGTTCTCAATGCGCTCATCAAATTCACCCCCCTTATTTTATAATAGGAAAAGTTTTTCCTATACCTTCTAATAATGCAAGAAGCGTGCCAACTATTAAATTTTTAGAAATAAATAAGAAAAGCCAGTATTTATAAGGGGAGTTGTAAATGCAAATATAAAATTTTTTATTTAAAAACTTTTATATTTGCATTTACAGGTAAATAATTACCTGTAAATCGGGGAATTTTTCCCATGATAAGTGTAGCGAATTTTATCATATTTTCTTTTTATGTATATCGTGGTATGATGAAGAAGAAAAAAATCGTGGGAGGATTTATATGCGTAATGGGGATAAAATCAGAGCAATGAATGATGCTGAATTAGCTGCATTTATGAATGATTTTTCACAGTCATCATGTCAATATTGTTGTTTTGCAGGTGAACAGACAGGGACTATGGAGACGGTTTGTATGGCGCCTCCAATGTATGACTGCGAACGTGGATATCAAGAATGGATCAAACGTGAAGCTATAGAAGAGGTTAAATAAATTTTTTGGCTGCTGGATGAGATTTCAGCAGTTTTTCACTTTATTTAAGAATATAGCTGAGTGAAAGTCGTACAAAGAATTTTCAAATAATCAGACTTTACAATATAAATTGGATTCTTTTTAGTAAGGGGTGGATTTTTATGAAGGGAAAAATGCGCAAAGTTTTAGCTGCTCTTATTACTACCTATTTAATGAGTAATGCGACAATAACTTTTGCAATGCCATTGACGCTATCTATTGATGAGGCGATTGATATGGCTTTAAAAAATAATTATAATATCAAGATTGCTGAAAAAGACGAAGCAAAAGCTCAGGCAGCATTAAAAAGTGCAAAGTCACAGCAGGATCCATCTGTGAGTGCAAACGTTAGTATGGGGATAACGGATGTGAATGATAATGGTTTTGAGCGAAGCAACAATAACAATATTCGTTTGTCTATGCCGCTTTATACGGGTGGAAAAAATGAGTTGAATATTGAAAAAGCAAAAGACTCAATTACAGCGAGTGAACTTGCTCTAATCCGTACGAAAGAAAATACGATGCTTGATACGATAACGGCCTATTACAATGTTTTAGAAGCGGAAAAGATTGTTGCTGTTGATAAGGAAACGGTAGATAATTATCAAGAGCATTTGAATGATGTAAAAAATCTTTACCAGGCAGGTAGTACGCCAAAAGTAGATTTATTGAGATCGGAAGTAGAATTAGTAAATGCACAGCAGACATTACTTAAATCACAAAATTCTTATGATATTGCAGTAAGTAAATTGAAGAATATCATTAAATTTGATAGTGAAGATGCGATTGACTTGTTAGATGATGTAGAATATCATGCGGTTGAACACAATTTATTGGAATGTATTGCTTATGCAAAAGAAAATCGTGTGGATTTAAAAAAATATCAAGTGGCAATAGAGCAGGCACAAAAAGATATTGATATTGCCAAAGGAGATAAAAAACCATCGGTTTCACTTTCCGTAGGTACAGGGTGGAATAAACAAATTTTGCCTGATCATGCAAACCATTCATTAACTGCCGCAGTCGAAGCAAGCTGGAATTTATTTGACGGTAATATTACTGCTGCGAAAATTAAAGATGCTGAATTATCTTTGGAACAAGCAGAGCTTGAATATTACAAACAAGCAGATGCGATTGATTTAGAAGTTAGAGAAGCGTATTTGAATATGCAAGAAGCAGAAAAACGTTTCCATACAACAAAAGTAGCAGTTAGTAAGGCAGAAGAAGATTATTTTATCGCGAAAGAAAAATATAAAGCCGGTGCAGGCGTTATATTAGATATTATTGATGCGCAGTTAGCGCTGACTACGGCAAAGACGAACTATATTCAAGCGCAATATGATTATGCATCGTATAAAGCTACGCTTGATAATGTGATGGGTGTTAGCGAGGAGGCGGAATAATGAACAAGAAAACGATGAAATGGGTTGCGGTTGCAGTTATTTTTATTGGATTGGCTGGTGGTGGTTACCTATATTATCAGAGCAAACAAACAACTGGGGCTCCGATTGGACAAACGGTAAAAGTAGAGCGTGGTAAAGCTAGTTCTACCGTGTCGGCAACGGGGACAATTAAGCCGGTAAATTCAGTAGAAATCAGTTCTAAGATTACAGCGAGAATCAAAGAAATTCCAGTAAAAGAGAATGATCATGTTAAGCAAAATCAAACGCTCGTTATCCTTGAAGATAAAGAACTCGATACAAAGCTTGATCAAGCACAATATAAAGTAACAAATGCAAAAGCAAAATATGATCGTACTGCTTATTTGCATTCTATTGGTGCAAAATCGGATTCAGAGTTAGAAGATGCTCTTTATGAATATCAAAATGCATTATCTAGCCTTGAAGGGGTGCAATCCAATGTGGATGATACGATTATTGTCTCACCAATTGATGGCTATGTAATTGGTGAACCACTTAGTGTAGGAACTCTAGTGGCACAAGGGGTAAATAATCCTACGGTCATCATGAATATTGTGGATTTATCCACCAAGCAGATTCGTGCAAAAGTAGATGAGACGGATATTGGAAACGTGAAAATTGGGCAGAGTGCTACGTTTACTGTAGATGCGTATAATGGTAAAACTTTTACTGCAAAAGTAGCAAATATTTCTCAGACGGATGTAAATAAGAGTTGGTCGAGTTCAACGACAACATCTTCAAGTGTTATTTATTATGATGTAACCTTAGATGTAGAAGATCCGGATAATTTACTAAAACCATCGATGACAGCACGGGTGAATATTAATGTAGCTGAAAAAGATCATGTGCTGCTGGTACCGCTTGCCGCATTAAAGACCAATAATGAAGGACAATATGTTGAACGCGTAAATGTAGATGGAACGACGGAAAATGTACAGGTAACGGTAGGAATTTATAGTGATGATAAAGTAGAGATTACCAGCGGATTGGCTGAAGGGGATATGTTGGCTGTTTCTTATACCAAATCAAAAAATAGCAGTTCTAGCAATGGAAATCGTCAGCATCCGCCGATGTAGGAAGGAGTAAGCGATGACGATAAAACTTTCTGACATTCGAAAAATTTATACGATTGGAGACTCTACTGTTGCTGCACTAGATGGCGTAAACCTTCATATTAGAAAAGGTGAATTTGCAGCGATTATGGGACCTTCTGGCTCAGGAAAATCTACATTGATGAATATATTAGGCTGTTTAGATCGACCAACTTCTGGGTCTTATGTTTTGGATAATGAAGAAGTTGCAAAGTTAAATGATGATGATTTAGCAATTACGCGAAACAAAAAAATTGGTTTTGTATTTCAAAATTTTAATTTATTATCGCGAATTAGTGCTTTAGAAAATGTGGCATTGCCCTTAATTTATGCTGGCGTTGATCGGAAGACACGTTTAAATAGAGCGAGAGAATTACTTAATTCTGTTGGTTTAGAAAAACGTATGGATCATCTGCCAAACGAATTATCAGGTGGACAGCGCCAAAGAGTCGCGATTGCAAGAGCTTTGGTCAATGATCCGCGCATTATTATGGCGGATGAACCGACTGGAAACCTCGATACAAAATCGAGTGTTGAAATTATGGGGTTATTTGGTCAATTGCATAAACAAGGGAAGACGATTATCCTCGTTACCCACGAACCTGACATTGCTGAATATGCTGAGCGTCAATTGATAGTACGTGATGGAAAGCTGGTGCGCGATGAGGTGAAGGGGGGGAAAAGTGATGTTTAGAGAAAGTGTACGCATTGCTTTTCATGCCCTGATAGCAAATAAAATGCGGTCAATCTTAACGATGCTCGGAATTATTATTGGTGTTGGTGCGGTGATTGCGATGGTATCAATAGGAATGGGCGTGCGAGACAACGTACAATCTTCAATCGCAAGTTTAGGTAGTAATATGCTAATCGTATCACCGGGTTCGTCGAATTCTGGTGGTGTCCGTGGTGGTGCTGGCAGTATGATTACGCTAAAAACAGAAGATGCTGATGCAATTCGTGAACATATAAAAAATATTGACTATGTTTCACCAACGGTAAGCAAATCTTATCAGGTCGTGGCGGGAAATCAGAACTGGAATACGAGCGTACAAGGGGTAACTTCAGAGTTCATGTCAATTCGCAATCTGACGGTTGGCAGTGGGACGTTTATCAGTGAACAGGATTTAAACTCTAGAACTCGTGTGGCTGTTATTGGAGCGACGGTAGCTGAAAATTTATTTGGTGAAATGAACCCAACGGGGCAAAATATTCGGATCAATAATACCCCTTATAAAGTGATTGGTGTACTAGATAGTAAGGGTCAGTCCTCGATGGGGCAAGACCAAGATGATATTATCATCGTTCCGTTGACGACTGCGCAAGAAAGATTATTAGGGATAAACTATATTCAATCTATTAATATACAAGTTTCTTCAGCAGAGGCAATTGATCAGGTACAGGCGCAAATTGAGAACCTGCTCCGTCAGCGTCATAAGATTATTGGTGATAAAGAAGATGATTTTACGGTACACAATTTAACGAGTTTGTTAGAAATGATGACGGAAACAACGGGAATGATTACACTTCTATTGGGAAGTATTGCAGCCATTTCACTTTTGGTAGGTGGAATCGGAATTATGAATATTATGATGGTATCTGTGACGGAAAGAACTCGAGAAATAGGAATTCGTAAAGCGCTCGGGGCAACATATCATAATATTATGATGCAATTTTTGATTGAGTCCGTAGTAATCGGTGTCATTGGAGGATTGATTGGTATTCTTATCGGATGTTTTGTAGCTGTTTTAATCTCTAAATTAGGAGGATTAAATACAACAATTACTCTGGCACCAATTATCATTTCTTTTAGTTTTTCAGTAGGGATTGGATTATTTTTTGGAATTTATCCAGCGAGAAAAGCCGCTTTGCTTGATCCAATTGAAGCTTTACGTTATGAATAATTGTTCAGCGGTTTGTATGAAGTATTATCTTTGTATGAATCGCTGAATTTTTATTTAGAGGAGCTTTAAAATAGCAGGAACTTTTTAGCGAAAGAGCGAATATTCTGAAACAAGAAGATGTAGATTTGGTTTGTTGTTAGTAAACCGATATCTGGGAGGTGCTATTTTATGAAAGTAAAAGATATTATGACGAGAGAGGTTGTCTCCGTTTTACCGGGAGCTTCGATTGAGGAAATTGCGAAAGTTTTAGTAGAAAATAAAATATCGGGTGTTCCGGTAGTTGATGATGTTGGTAATCTTGTTGGGATTGTCAGTGAAGGCGATTTACTACATAAAGAGGTTTCACCACAAGTTCCAGATATAGTGAATATTTTAGGGGCATTTATTTTTTATAATGGTGTTGAACGCTATAATGAAGAAGTAAAGAAATTAATGGCTCGATCAGCAGAGGAAATTATGACAAGTAAAGTAATAACGATTGAGCAAGATATGGAAGTTAGTAAAGCGTGTCAGCTAATGATGAAGCATCAAATTAAGCGCATTCCGGTAATGAAAGGTTGGCAGCTTGTCGGTATTATAAGTCGTGTGGATGTAATTAAGACATTGATAAATAAATCAATTTAGTATACTATAAAAATAGAAATTTTTTAGAAATGTATAGAAGCCTGCTTGCAAAACAAAAGAGCTTTTTAAATGAATAATGAACTTTAGGTGACGAAGCTTTCTATTGAATTTGAGTATACAGTTAAAGAGTATTGCAAAATGCAATGCTCTTTTTGTGTTTTTTAATGAAAAATTAATATGAGGAGGAAAGTGAGTGAAACGTCTACATTGAATTTATTGAAAGATATATCTATTGATGTATTAAAGCTCGACAAGGGTTTCTTTAGGCAAGATGAATCGACGCAAAAAAGAACATATTATTCTTGAAAGTATCGTTGATGTGGCACATAAGTTAAATATCAAAGTTGTGGCAGAAGGGGGAGAAAATATCTATTAAGTAAATTTAAAAAAAATGATTGATTGTAATATTGTACAAGGCGATTATTATTCGAAACCAATTGAAAAAATAGCTTTTGAAAAGTTACTATTATTATGATAAACAAAATAAAAAACAACAAAATTTACACTTCGGATAGCCATAAAACACCATTGCGAGATGAATGGCAGTGTGGTTAAATATTTTTAGTGGATGAATTTTGACTTAGATAAGGAGTCCATGATGAAAAAAATTATTTTAGCCTGCTGTCTAATTCTTCTTAGCACATTTCAACCAGTAAATGCATTTAGTTCTGACGGTGGATTTGATTTGCAAGTGTCAAGACCGGAGTTAAAGTTAAAGGCAAATTTCTTAGGTCAAGAGATTGATATTACGGAAAAGGCTGGTGTAATGAAGGGAGATTCCGTTCAAAGTAGTTTATTTATCAATGATAGAGTTCGTCTCTCTTATGCTGACTTTAGTTATGAAGGTCAGAAACAGTTCTTTTCTAAGGTAAGCTTAAATAATGATTTAACTAGTCAATGGAATTTGACTTATGGTGGGATTGGTTATTTAATGCCGATTGCTAGTCCGTTTGGGGTAGATATGCATATGATTTTTGATGTAAAAGGGTATGAGATGCAATCGAATATGCAGGCACATCTAATGGAAAATGAAGTTTTAAACCAAGAGATTTTTAATTTGCGAGGCATTGCCCCAGCACTTGGTTTTGGTGTTACTAAAAATATTCAAGATAAAGTACAGGTGTATGGTGAGGTTATGGGATTACCTTTAGGTGATTTAGGGTCATATTTTGACCTAGACGCAGGGATAAAAATTAAAATGAATGATATTGCAATGAATTTAGGCTATCGTTCAGTGCATATTGAAAGCGCATATTATAGTTTGAAAAATTTTTTTGATGCGAAATTTCAAGGCCCTTATTTTGGGCTATCTTATGCTTTTTAGTAAAATAAAAATGCTTATATATAGGCAGAAATCCATGTTAAGGTCGCAAGGAAACTTGCGACCTATTTTATTATGTGGTAAAACCCCCATCTACAGGAAGGTTGACTCCTGTAATATGACTTGCTTCATCCGAAACTAAAAATAAGACGGCGTTTGCTACTTCAGCTGGGGCGGCAACTCTATTTTGTGGAGATAGAAGGTGATTCGGTAAGGCAGGTTCCTTTCCAGGTGCTTTACGATTTTCATTGACGCGGTCAATTCCGGCATCAAGCATTGGAGTCTGGATAACTCCCGGACTTACAGAGTTAACTCGGATTCCTTTAGTTGCGTAATCTAATGCCATACATTTTGTCAGCCCGATTACCGCGTGTTTTGAAGTACCGTAAGCGATATTTCCAGGAAAGCCAATCATGCCTGCGATAGAAGCAATATTAACGATTGCACTTTCACTTGTTTGTTTCAACATTTGATTTACTACATAATGTGAACAATAGACCATAGTCATAACATTGCAATCAAGAACTTTTTTGAAGGAAGATATATCTTCTATATTATGAATTGCCCCTTTAACCCCCAAAACTCCTGCATTGTTTATCAAAACATCAACACGACCATATTTATTGACCGTAAAATCTACTAGGTCTTGAACATTTTCTTTAATTGTCATGTCAATTGGTAAAAAATCAACAGCAGGATTTAATTTGCGCAGCTTATCACGTGCTTGTTTTCCTATGCCTTCTTTAAGATCGGAAAAAACGATGGATGCGCCTTCTCGAGCAGCCATTTCAGCGATTGAATAACCGATTCCTCCTGCTGCGCCAGTGATGATAAAAACTTTGTCTGCAAATCTTTGTTTCGTCATAAAGCAGCCTCCATAGTAGAATTTGTTTAGTCATATCATGTCTTGAATTTTCAGAACTATGTAGGTAGGAAAATATTGTTTATTAAGCAAAAAAGATAAAAAGAATTAATGCAGGAGATAAGAAAGTGAGCGGTGTACATTGGATTACAAATAATACAGATTATCCCCTAGTGAGTCTTATAAATATGGGGTTAAAAAAGCAGTGATATGAATTGTGTCAAAAAAGTATACGAAAAAAGTACAAAAATATTTATACATAAATATTGAATAATCTACAAGAGTCAAAAGAGTAGGAAACTGATTTATTTTCCTGCTCTTTTTCTCTTTTATCTAGTACTTAAGTACCAATTTTGTAAAAATAATAATTATGAAACAAATAATGACATAGTTTTACATTGGTTAGGTGTAAAATGCAATTTGAAAGGAGTTTTTGAAATTGCAAAATAAGGAGTTCACGGATGAAACTTAATTACTATAGTATCAAATACAGAAAATATTTTAGTAAGATTACACTAGCTAGTCTAATTGTCCTACAAATAAGCGCAGGCTATTCTTTGGCAGCGAATATTTCACCGACAGTGAGAGAAGAGCAAAACCAACGATTTATTCAAGAAAATTTTGAAAAAGAAGCGCGGCAAAAGCAAAAAGACGTGTTTATGCAAGAAAAAGAACAGGGGAGTGAACAGTTTTCCCTGCCTCAAGAAGACCTTACCTTCTATATCAAACAAATCAAACTAGAAGGACAAGAAGTCAATCAATTTCCCTGGCTAACCAAGCAACTAACACATTATCAAGAACAAAACATCGGCATACAAGGCGTACAAAAAATTGCCAAACAACTAGAAAATAGTTTAATTAATCGTGGCTACATCACAACGCGCATTGTTATTCCAGAACAAGATTTATCTACCGGAACACTAACCTTAAGCCTTATTGTCGGAAAAATCAATCAAATCCGCTTTGAACCTCCAAATAGTCAAGACAATTGGCGTACCGCTTTTCCAACTAAGCCGGGAGATATTCTAAACCTTCGTCATCTAGAACAAGGACTAGAACAACTAAAACGCATTCAATCCCGTGAAGTAGACATGCAAATCGTTCCCGCCGAACAGCTTGGAATGAGCGATATCGTAATCACAGCAAAACAAACAACCCCAATCAGTTTAAGCACTAATATTGGAGACTACGGAAGTGAAGCAACAGGAAAACTACAAATTTATAACAACTTAAAAATAGACAATCTCTTTAATGCCAATGACATTTTAACCATAAACATCAATGACGACGCAGAAAAGCAAGGCGATAAAAAAGGTACGCACGGAGAAGGCTTTAACTACTCCATTCCATATGGAAACTGGACATACACCTTCTCGAAAAACAACTATCAATATCACCAGACCATAATAAGCAATATAGATCACCTTACTTTCTCAGGAGCAAGTGAAGAATACAAATTTCAAACAGAAAAACTAATTTCCCGTAACCAAACGAGCAAAACCTACTTAGAAATGGGAATTCAACATAAAAAAAGCCGCAGCTATCTACAAGATGCGGAAATTTTAGTACAACGAAAAGACACAACAGCGTTAAATCTTGGTCTTTACCATAGAAGATACATCAACCAAGACATTCTAGACTTAAACCTATCCTATAAACGAGGCGTTCCCTGGTTAAATGCACAAGAAGACTTAGCCGATAAAAATAACCAGCTTCCAACCACCCACTACAACCTATGGAACTTTGATGCTACCTACATAAAGCCAATCTCCATCGGGAAAAAACAACTCCAATATCGATTCACCTTTAGCGGACAATATACGAAAGACTACCTCTATGCAGTTGACTGCATTAGTATAGGAAACAGATACACAGTACGAGGCTTTGACGGAGAAGAAACACTAATCGGCGAAAAAGGCTTCTACCTACAAAACGAACTAAGTATTCCAATTGAAGATAAACACCAACTATTTATTGGAATAGACTATGGGCGCGTGACTGGACCGTCAACCAAAGAATACACCAATAAATATCTATTAGGAGCAGTAGCTGGACTACGAGGGCAACTCATAAAAAACATGCAATACGAAGTTTTTGTCGGTTGGCCGCTAAAACATCCAGAAGAAATAAATACATCAAACCAAACCTATGGATTTCAAGTCATGTACAAATTCTAATTCCCTTCAAGGACGAGGAGAGTAAAAATAATGGAAAATCAGAATAACACAGCAAAAAGATTTAGATACAAAATAATAAGCTATATTACCCTTATCATCTATCTACTTCAACCAATCACCATACTACTAGCGAATCCACAAACAACTGTAGCACCGAACGGTGTAGAAATTGTAGAAATCAATGCACCCAATCAAAATGGGCTATCCCATAATCAATACAATCAATTTAACGTAAAAGAAAACGGACTTATCTTTAACAACTCAGGCGCAATCGTAAACACAACCCTTGCAGGCTATATTCTAGGCAATCCGAATATAGGAACAAATCCAGCAAGGGTTATTCTAAACGAAGTCATGGGTACGCAGCCAAGCTACTTAAATGGATATATGGAGATTACCGGAAAGAAAGCTGAACTTATCATTGCCAATCCAAATGGAATTGTTGGCAATGGATTCGGCTTTATCAATGTATCAAAAGCAACGCTTACCACAGGAACGCCAACCTTCGGCAATCAAGGAACATTAGACGGATTTAATGTAAACACTGGAACAATCTCGATACAAGGGCAAGGACTCACCGCAAACACAATTGATCGTGTTGACTTAATTGCCAAAGCGGTAGAAGTCAATGCCGGCATATGGGCAAAAGACCTCAATGTAGTAACAGGAGATAATGTAGTAGACACTGACTTAAATATTCAATCTACAAAACAAAATGAAAATAGCGGTGTAGCACTAGATGTAGGCATTTTAGGCGGAATGTATGCAGACAAAATAAAACTTATCGGCACACAAAACGGTGTAGGTGTAAATAGCAAAGGAACAATTGTCGCAACAGACAGCCTTAAACTAAATCAACAAGGAAAAATCTTTTTAGAAGGAACAACACTTGCGAATCAAGAGCTAGATGTTTTAACGCAAGATGAACTAGAAAATCAAGGACAACTCTATACAAATGGAAACCTATCCATCCAAAGCGAAACAATTACGAATAAAAATTTAATTGCAGCGAAGCAAGCGGCAAAACTAAACTCAAATACAATAACCTCTACAGGAATTTTAGGTGCAGGCATCAATGAAGATAAAACGTTGGCTAAAACAGGCAGTCTAGAAATAAAAGCGGCTGCAATTGCACTTAAAAATGCCAAAACCTATGCAGGCAAAGATATTACTATACAGGCAAAGCAATCCATAGAAAATGACAACAGTACAATTTTAGCAAACGATACAACTACGCTAATAGCAAAAGAAAATATAAACAACACTCAAAATAGCCAGATTGTCAGCGGCAAGACAATGCTCCTCCAAGCTGGAAATACAATTGAAAACAATCAAAGCAGCCTATTTAGTGCAGGAGATATTACACTTCAAACAGATAATGACTTAATTAACAAAAGCGGAACAATTGAAGCACAAAAAAAATTAACAACAAAGGCAAAACAACTTCTTAACGATGAGCAAAGTAAAATCATCAGCATAGAAGGAGAGCTTGGAGCCAATGCGCAAACCATCCAAAATCAAGGACTTATAGGCAGTAATCAAACGGTAACTTTATCCGCAGCAGATATCGCCAATCAAGCTGGGAAGATTATCTCACAAACAGAAATCAACCTTCAAGCACAAAATACACTCAATAACAACAATGGCAATATTCAAACGCAAAAAATAAGTACAATTCAAGCAAAAGATTTACAAAATGCAAATGGACATATTGAGGCAGGGCAAGGAATTAATCTTCATACCAATTCGATGCAGGGACATGGAATCATCCAAGCAGAACAATTTATAAACGTTGACGTCAATGGAGACTATACAAACAGCCAAGAAAGTAGCCTAAAATCTAATGGAACCCTAAATGTTAAAGCAACAGGCAATATTGTTAACCAAGGAATGATGAATGCTGTAAACCAAATTGGAATCAATGGAAACGGACTTAATAATACAGGAACAATTACAGCAAACGAAAAAATTGAAATAAAAACCTTAGATACCTTAAATAATAATGGAAGAATAGATAGTAACCAAATTTCGCTAGATAGTAATATCGTTCATAACAAAGGTACTATCATAGGAGAAAATCTAACAGTAAATACAAACGACTTAACCAATACGGGAAGTCAAGCAATTTTAGCTACAACACAAGATGCAAACTTATACGTAAAAAATACTTTAGATAATCAAGACCATGCGACCATTTATAGTTTAGGGAATATCAAAGTTGCGGCAAATGAAACTGGTGATATGGCAAATCAGATTTTAAACCAATCGGCGATGATTGAAGCTGGAGAAAATATTGACCTTAGTGCTAAAGAGATTACCAATAAACGCACGGAATTTGAAATGGGCGAAATGGTAACAGTTGAGTGTGAAGAAATAAAAAAGCCAAAACCATGGACAGGGGAGGTAATAATAGAGAAAATACCAAAAGAAAAAGAAGAAATAGTTTCCATAAAATATAATAATATTTATGCTGAGATTAGCGGATATAGCAAAGTTTATAGAAAATATACAGAAACAGAAAAAAAGACAATCATAGAAAAAGATTCAGGCGTTGCAACGATACAAGCCGGACAAGATCTAAAAATTCAAGTAGATAGCTTGACAAACTATGTAAGCCGAATTCTGGCTAATCAAAATCTAGCCATTACAAGTAATGAAGTAAATAATATTGCGATAGACCATAAGATTACAACCATCAAAGATGGTGACTTAATGGAATACACAAAAACAACTCATTCTTCCCCATCAGGAGGCGGTGGCGGAGGGTCAAATCCACATACGGTAGAGACAACAAAGAAAATAGGGGATTACCATGAAGAAACAGTTGAACTTATTCCAGGTTATGATTCAACGATCAGTGGCAATCAATCTGTAGAAATAAATACGATAGGACTAAATAATACAAGTACAACGAAGACTGAAAATATATTAGAAAATGCGACCGTTATAAAAAATACTCAAAATACTATCGAAGATAAAAATGCTACAATAAACAAAGATCATAGCTTTGTATTACCAGAGAATGGGCTTTACCATATTAGTAAAACACCGACGAGTAAATATCTAGTGGAGACCGATGCTAGGTTTACAAATTATAAGAATTTTATTTCCAGTGACTATCTATTATCAAGAATTGATTATCCATCAGATAAAGTGCAAAAAAGACTTGGAGATGGATTTTATGAGCAAGAGTTAGTAAAAAAACAATTGAGTGAAAAAACTGGTAGCAATCTTTTAACTGGATATACAGATGGAGAAGAACAATTTAAACAACTTCTTGAAAATGCTGCAAACGTCACCGAATCATTACAATTAAAAATCGGAATAAGCTTAACTCCAGAACAAATCAATGCATTAAATAAAGATGTCGTTTGGCTCGAAGAAAAAGAAATTGACGGTGAAAAAGTATTAGTTCCAGTCGTATATTTAGCAAATACAAATCAAGCGATACTAAAAGAAAACGGTGCAATTATTTCTGGTGGAAATGTAAAAGTAGATGCCTTGGAAAATGTTCTGAATCAAGGAAATATAAAAGCAAACCAGAAGCTTGATTTAAACGTAAAAAATATCTCCAATCAAGGCGGAACAATACAAGCAGGGAATCAATTAAATATAACGGCACAAGAAAATATTTTAAATCAAAGTGCAAAGATTTTAGGTAGAGATATTACATTAAATGCAGGACAAGATATAAAAAATGAGCTGATAACCAGTACAATTTCCTATGGAGATACTGGTAAAAAAGTATTCATGAATCAACAGGCTGAAATTTCAGCAACAGAAAGCTTAAAAATAGATGCCAATAGAGATTTTGTCAACAATGGAAGTAAAGCTTCTGGAAAAGACATTACAATAGATGCTGGAAGAAATGTAGATATCGGAACAAGTATAAGCGAAAAGAAAACGGATACCTGGGATAAATCACATAAAATTCATGAAGAAAAAATAAATACAATAAGCCAAATTAACGCAAGTGGCAATCTTGCAATCAATGCCCAACATGATATTGATATAAAAGGCAGTACTCTTATCGCCAAGGAAGATATTTCTCTTACAAGCGGCAATAATCTCAATATAACAAGCGAAGTAGATACAATTTATGATAAAGATAAATTATCTTACGGTCCTTTTAAACGAAAAGAAACAGAAACCACACAAAATAAAAATGTACTTTCTAGCCTTAATGCAGGAGAAAATATTACGCTAAACAGTAATCATGATATGAATCTACAAGGCGCACAAATCATAGCACAAGATAAAATTGATGTATCTGCCAAAGGCAATATCACCTTAGAAAATGTAAAAGACGAAATAGAGACGAAAGAATATAAAAGAATTAGTGGTGGCTGGGCAAAAACCAATACAGATAACGAAACTGTTATTGGAACAAATTTAACAGCAAACGGCGATATCTCTATCAAAGCAGATGGAGATAACAGCAAGATTCAAATCACAAGCAGTCAAGTCACAAGCAAAAAAGGTGAAATGAATGTAGAAGCAGCAAAAGATATAACCATTGATTCGGCTACCGAAAAACATGAACGAGAATATATTTCACACCAGAAGAAAAGTGGAGCATTCTCAAGTAAAACAACAGATATCTATGACTATCAAAGACTTGATGCAGTTGTAGGCAGTGATTTATCAGGAGAAAAAATAAAAATTAAATCAGGAAATGACATTGCTGTGCAAGCAGGGACAATCATTGCAACAAATGAAGTAAATTTACAAGCAAAAAATGATATACAAATTACAAGTGCAACGCAGACAAGTGAAAGCGAATACATTAAAGAAGTAAGAAAATCAGGCATCTTTGGTGGCGGTGGATTAGGAATTACCATCGGTAAGCAAAAACAAAAAGACAGCTATGCGAACCAAAACAGTGAACAAATTGGCAGTATTGTTGGTAGTATAGATAATAACGTTACGATAGAAACCGGTGAAGGAGTAAAAATAACTGCCAGCGAAGTAATCGCAGGTAAAGATATTAACATCACCGGAAAAAACGTAACGATAGAAAATGCTGACAATACATATAATGCACAAGAAAGGCACGAATTCAAACAAAGTGGACTCACAGTATCGCTAGGCGGTCAAACTATAGAAACGGCACAATCTATTGCAGCCTCACTAAAGCGAGCAGACCAAGTAGAAGATGAACGCCTAAAACAGCTTTATCAATACAAAGCCTATGAAACACTAAAAGAAAATAAAGGTGCTTTAGAAGGCATAAAAAATATT